>JAGWTP010000073.1 GCA_028868895.1 Burkholderiales bacterium | reverse complement strand
TCAACTACGGCTTCCCGGCGCACAGCGACGAGGAGTACCTCTCGACCGTGATTCCGCTGATGAAACGCGCCAAGATCTCCGCGCTGCTGATCCCGGGAATCGGCACCGTCGATCACCTGAGGATGGCGCACGAACTCGGCGTGCACACGATCCGGGTCGCCACGCACTGCACCGAGGCCGATGTCAGCGAGCAACACATCGTCGCCGCGCGCAAGCTCGGGATGGACACGGTCGGCTTCCTGATGATGGCGCACCTGAACAACCCGGAAGGACTGGTCAAGCAGGCGCTGCTGATGGAGGGCTATGGCGCCAACTGCATCTACATCACCGACTCGGCCGGCTACATGCTGCCCGACGATGTGAGGGCCCGGCTCGGCGCGGTGCGCGCGGCGCTGAAGCCCGAGACCGAACTCGGCTTCCACGGCCACCACAACCTGGCGATGGGAATCGCGAATTCGATTGCCGCGATCGAATGCGGCGCGACGCGCATCGACGCCGCCGCGGCAGGTCTGGGCGCCGGCGCCGGCAACACGCCGATGGAGGTGCTGGTGGCGGTGTGCGACCGCATGGGCATCGAGACCGGCGTGGACGTCTGGAAGATCCAGGATGTCGCGGAAGACCTCGTCGTGCCGCTGATGGACTTCCCGATCCGCATCGACCGCGACGCGCTGACTCTGGGCTACGCCGGCGTGTACGGCAGCTTCCTGCTGTTCGCCAAGCGGGCCGAGAAGAAGTACGGCGTGCCTGCGCGCGATCTGCTGGTCGAGCTTGGCCGCCGCGGCATGGTCGGCGGGCAGGAAGACATGATCGAGGACACCGCGCTGACGATGGCGAAGGCGCGTGGTCTGAACTTGGCCAAGGCGGCCTGAGGACACGACGATGGCACTCGACAAACAAACCATCGCTGGCCTCGCCGAGCACCTGGAATCCTGCGAACTGCAGGCCCGCGACACGACCAAGATCACCGATGACCACCCCGGCATGGACTGGGACGACGCCTACGCGATCCAGGACGAGATCCTGCGCCGCAAGCTCGCCCGCGGTGCGCGCGTTGTTGGCCTGAAGGCCGGACTCACGTCGCACGCGAAGATGAAGCAGATGGGTGTCGACACCCCGGTGTTCGGCTTTTTGGTCGACAGCTTCTGCGTGCCCGAAGGTGCCGAGGTCAAGATCAAGGAGTTGATCCACCCGAAGGTCGAGCCCGAGATCGCCTTCGTGCTCAAGCACGCGCTCAGGGGGCCAGGCTGCCACATCGGTGCGGTGCTCGCCGCGACCGACTTCGTGCTGGCTGGCATCGAAGTGATCGACAGCCGTTACCGCGACTTCAAGTTCGACCTGAAGAGCGTGGTGGCCGACAACACGTCGGCAGTGCGCTTCGTCGTCGGCGGCCGCGCGATGCGACCCGACCAAGTCGACCTGCGCACGCTCGGCGTGGTGATGGAAAAGAACGGCCAGATCGTTTCCATCGGCGCCGGCGCTGCGGTGTTGGGTCACCCGGCGGCGGCCGTGGCAGCATTGGCCAACCACCTCGGCAAGCGCGGCCAAGAGATCCCGGTCGGCAGTGTGATTCTGTCCGGCGGCGTCACCGAAGCGGTGTCGGTCGAGGCCGGCGACCACGTCTGCCTTCGCATCCAGCATTTGGGCAGCGTGTCGCTGCGCTTCGTCTGACCCACGCCGCTCGAAAAGGATTCGACCATGCCATTCGCACAGATCTACATGCTCGAAGGCCGGACCACGGAACAGAAGAAGGCCGTGATCGAAAAGGTAACGCAGGCGCTCGTCGAAGCCACCGGAACGCCGGTGGCAAACGTCCGCGTCTGGATTCACGACGTGCCAAAAGAAAACTGGGGCATCGCCGGGGTCAGCGCGAAAGACCTCGGACGTTGAAGGCTACGTTGACCTCGGTCAGCTCGGAGCTTGCCGCGGCCGGCGGCGCGGTCGCTCCGGATGGCTGCATCCGCGACGCTGAAGCGCTGGCCCGCAGTTCGGAAGCGTTTGCAGATCGAGGCGGATACCACCAGCCTGTCGAGTCTCACGTCGTCATGCGCGACAGCGCCCCCCCGGCCGGCAGGACGTTCTCGACCTTGAACTTCACGAAGATGTTGTGCACATCGAGTCCGATCACCCACCCACCATCCAACGGGATGTCCGCCTCGATCGCGGCCACCGTACCAAACGCGCAATTCACTTCGAGGGTGGCAATGAAGCCGGTTTGGGCATCCAGATGCTTTGGATCGGCGGCAATCGTGCGCAGGGTCTGTACCGTCGCCTTGAACGGAATGTTGTACAGCAGCGCCCTATGTTGGCGGGCGACGGTCCCCATCTGATGCGGCGCCGTGGAAACCAAGTGGAAGTATTCGACCGACAGCAGTTCGGCGCGGCGATCCCCCAGCCACTGCGCGCAGGTCGGCGCCCGGCACTTCGAACAGTGGCGCGGCAGGCGCTGGAGAGGTCTCGAGAGCCTGCCCTATGGTGAGCGCTCTGTTGAAGGGAGTGCGGTGGTCGGAAGGGTCGTTGACCCTGAGTCTTACGCCTGTTCGACTCCCCGTTTTGGACTTGCCCGACCTTTCGAGCGGCCGCCGATCTATGGCCGCTTTACTTTGAAGCCGGCCCATGGCATGACGGGTTTCTCGGCAATTAGGACAACTGGAAGTGGCCGAATCCGCGAGTTATCGGCTACATCAGGAAGCTGCCGGTCAGCAGACTGCGGCGGCGGCTTGTCGGGGGCAAGTTCACCGTGGGACGATCTTGGCTCATTCCCACTCGATCGTCGCCGGCGGCTTGCTCGACACGTCGTAGGCGACGCGGTTGATGCCGCGCACCTCGTTGATGATGCGGCCCGACACCTTCTTCAGCAGCGCGTACGGCAGTTCGGCCCAGTCGGCGGTCATGAAGTCGCTGGTCTGCACCGCACGCAGCGCGACAACGTGCTCGTAGGTGCGGCCGTCGCCCATCACGCCCACGCTCTTCACGGGCAGGAACACCGCGAACGCCTGGCTCGTCAGCGCGTACCAGGTCTGGCCGCTGGCCGGGTCGACGGTGTTGCGCAGTTCCTCGATGAAGATCGCGTCGGCGCGGCGCAGCAGGTCGGCGAACTCCGGCTTCACCTCACCGAGGATGCGCACGCCCAGGCCCGGGCCGGGGAACGGATGGCGGTAGACCATGTCGTGCGGCAGGCCGAGGGCGACGCCGAGTTCGCGCACTTCGTCCTTGAACAGTTCGCGCAGCGGTTCGAGCAGCTTCAGCCCCAGAGTGGCGGGCAGGCCGCCGACGTTGTGGTGGCTCTTGATCGAGGTCGCCTTCTTGGTCTTGGCGCCGCCCGACTCGATCACGTCGGGATAGATCGTGCCTTGCGCGAGCCACTTCACACCGCCGGCGGCGCCTTGCAGCTTCTTCGCCTCGGCCTGGAACACCTCGACGAACTCGCGGCCGATGATCTTGCGCTTGGCTTCGGGGTCGGTCACGCCTTTCAGGTGGCCGAGGAACTGCGCCGCGGCGTCGACCGCGATCACCTTCGCGTGCAGCCGGCCGGTGAACATCTCCATCACCATCGCGCCTTCGTTCAGGCGCAGCAGGCCGTGGTCGACGAACACGCAGGTGAGCTGGTCGCCGATCGCGCGGTGGATCAGCGCCGCGGCCACGCTCGAATCGACGCCGCCCGACAGGCCGAGGATCACCTCGTCGGCGCCGACCTGAGAGCGGATGCGCGTCACGGCCTCGTCGATGTAGTTGCCCATCACCCAGTCGGGTTTGGCCTTCGCGATGTCGAGCACGAAGCGGTTCAGCAGCTCGCGGCCCTGCACGGTGTGCGTGACCTCGGGGTGGAACTGCACACCGTAGTAGCCGCGCGTCTCGTCGGCCATGCCGGCGATCGGGCAGCTCGGCGTGCTGGCCATCAGCTTGAAGCCGGGCGGCAGCGCGGTGACCTTGTCGCCGTGGCTCATCCAGACCTTGAGCATGCCGTGGCCTTGCGCGGTGCTGAAGTCTTCGATGCCAGCGAGCAGCCGGGTGTGGCCGTGCGCGCGCACCTCGGCATAGCCGAACTCGCGATGGTCGCTCGCCTGGACCTGGCCACCTTGCTGCACCGCCATCGTGAACATGCCGTAGCAGATGCCCAGCACCGGCACGCCCAGTTGCCACACCGCCTGCGGCGCGCGCAGTTCGTGCTCTTCGTAGGTGCTCGCGTGGCTGCCCGACAGGATGATGCCCTTGGGCGCGAACTCGCGGATGAAGGCGTCGCTCACGTCGTTCGGGTGGATCTCGCAGAACACATGGGCTTCGCGCACCCGGCGCGCGATCAGCTGCGTGACCTGGGAGCCGAAGTCGAGGATCAGGATCTTGTCGTGCATGGTGCTCAGACGGTCGAGCCGCTCGCGGCCGCCGCCAATCGGTGGCGGCGTGCGCCGCGAAAGTGGACCCACGCCAGCACCAGCGCTGCGAACTGCAGCGCGGCACAGAAGTAGAACGGCGCGCCGATGCGCCAGTCGCCCATCGGCAGGTGCGACACCATCGCCAGCAACGGTGCGCCGATCATCGGCGCGATCACCGCCATCAGGCTGTTCAGCGCGCTCACGGCGCCGAGCGTGCGGCCTTGCGTGCTGGCATCGGCCGCGTTCGAGATGATGCTCTGGATCGACGCCGTCACCGTGAAGCCCAGCAGGTTGCCGATGATCACAGCGAACATCATCCAGCCCTGCGTGCTGGCGCCCCAGGCGATGAAGGCCAGCGTCGACGAGACCAGGCCCACGATGGCCAGCCGCTGCGGCGAGAAGCGCTTCAGCAGCCGCCCCAGCAACACGCCCTGCACCAGCGCCGACATCACGCCGATTGCGAACAGCGACCAGCCGTTCTGCGCCGGCCCCCAGCCGAACTTGAACGTGGTGTACAGCACCCAGGTGGTGTACAGGATGAACTGCGCCAGGCCGCTGCAGCAGATCACGGCCACCAGCAACCCGACGCCCTTGAGCTGGCTCAGGTCGACCAGCGAAGCGAACGGGTTCAGCGCCTTGCGGCCGAACGGCCGGCGCCGATTCAACGGCAACGACTCGGGCAACACGAAATAGCCGTAGACCAGGTTGAGAAGCGCCAGCGCCCCGGCCGCAAAAAACGGCAGGTGCAGATCGATGGCGCCGAGCAGCCCGCCCATCACCGGGCCGAGGATGAAGCCCACGCCGAACATCGCGCCGAGCATGCCGAAACGCTTGGCCCGCTCGGCCGGCGCGGAGATGTCGGCCACGTACGCGTTGGCGACCGAGGCGTTGGACTGCATCGCGCCGCTGAACAGCCGCACCGCGATCAACATCCACAGCGCGGTGGCCAACGCGGTCACGAAGAAGCTGATCGCCAGTGCGCAGAACCCCACCAGCAAGACCGGGCGACGGCCGAAGCGATCCGAGAGACCGCCCAGCACCGGCGAGGTGAAGAAGTTCGCGATGCTGAAGGCGAAAGTCGTGGCGCCGTACCAGAACGTCTGGTCCGCGCGCGAGCCGGTGAAGGTGCCCACCAGCGCCGGCAGCACCGGGATGATCAGGCCGATCGACATCATGTCGATCAGCACCGTCAGCATGATGAACGGCATCGCGGCGCGGCGCCCGCCGGCGGCGGTCGGCTCGGTGATGCTCGGCTGGGTGGACGGCCCGATGGTCGGACCGGCGCCCTCGGGGGAAGGGGTGATGGGAAGCTGCGTCATGGGCGCACTACTCCATGCGGTAGTTCGGTGCTTCCTTGGTGATCTGCACGTCGTGCACATGGCTCTCGCGCATGCCGGCCGACGAGATCTCGACGAACTCGGCGCGCTCGTGCATGTCGTGGATGCTGGTGCAGCCGCAGTAGTGCATCGAGGCGCGCAGGCCGCCGGCCATCTGGAAGATCACCGCCACCACCGAGCCCTTGTACGGCACCTGGCCTTCGATGCCTTCGGGCACCAGCTTCGCGGTGCTCGGGTTGTTGCCGTCCTGGAAGTAGCGGTCGGCCGATCCCTGCTGCATCGCACCGATCGAGCCCATGCCGCGGTAGCTCTTGTAGGTGCGGCCCTGGTACAAAATGGTCTCGCCCGGCGCCTCTTCGGTGCCGGCGAATGCACCGCCCATCATCACCGTGTCGGCGCCGGCGGCGATGGCCTTGGCCAGGTCGCCGGAAAAGCGCACGCCGCCATCGGCGATCAGCGGCACGCCGCTGCCGGCGAGCACCTTGGCGACGCTCTCGATCGCAAAGATCTGCGGCACGCCCACGCCGGTGACGATGCGGGTGGTGCAGATCGAACCCGGGCCGATGCCGACCTTGACCGCATCGGCACCGGCCTCGACCAGCGCGCGCGCCGCGGCGCCGGTGGCGATGTTGCCGCCGATCACGTCGATCTGCGGGTAGTGCGTCTTGACCCAGCGCACGCGCTCGATCACGCCGGCGCTGTGGCCGTGTGCGGTGTCGACGACGATCACGTCGACGCCCGCCTTCACCAGCAGTTCGACGCGCTCTTCGGTGCCCTCGGCCACGCCCACCGCGGCGCCCACGCGCAGTTTGCCGTGGGCGTCGCGGGCGGCATTCGGGAAGCTCGTCTGCTTGGTGATGTCTTTCACCGTCATCAGGCCGCGCAGCTCGAACGCGTCGTTGACGACGAGCACGCGCTCCAGCTTGTGGCGGTGCATCAGCGCCTTGCCCTCGGCCAGCGTCGCGCCTTCGGTCACGGTGATCAGGCGCTCGCGCGGCGTCATGATCTCGCTGACGGGAACATCAAGGCGCGACTCGAAGCGCAGGTCGCGGTTGGTGACGATCCCCACCACCCGCGTGCCCGACAGCACCGGGAACCCCGAAACCCCGTGCAGGCGCGACAGTTCCATCACGGCGCGCACAGGGGTGTCGGGCGTCACGGTGATCGGATCGCGCAGCACACCCGATTCGTAGCGCTTGACTCGCGCCACCTCGGCGGCCTGGGCCTTCGGCGACATGTTCTTGTGGACGATGCCGATGCCGCCCTCCTGCGCCAGCGCGATGGCCAGGCGCGCCTCGGTCACCGTGTCCATTGCGGCGGACACCAGCGGCAGGTTCAGGCGGATGTTGCGCGTCAGCGGGGTCGAGAGATCGGTGTCGCGGGGCAACACCTGGGAATACGCTGGCACCAACAACACATCGTCGAAGGTGAGCGCTTTGCCAAGAAGGCGCATGGGGAAAGGCTCCTGAGGCGGGTCGGGACGGGTCGTCGGTGACCTCGCCCCCCCAAAGAGCCGAACTTGCAGCTAGCCAGCGCGTCCGGCTCAAGCACAACAGCTTGTGCGGGTCTTGAGAGCACGCGATTCTAGCAGCCGCACCTGCGCGAGCCCGGTGCTCGGCACGCCCCGCAATGCCGCGCTCGCGGCGGCGTCAAACGCCGATCAGGAGCGGCGGCGGCCAAGGTGCCTTTGAAGACCTCACTGGAAGAACTTCGCCGCGCTGAGCAGCGTGCGGTACACGCCCCACGCCAGCGGGATGCCCACCGCGGCCCAGGCCAGCACCAACAGCAGGGTGCTCGACTGGTGGAAGGTCTGTGTCCCCGGGCCGACCTCGGCGGCCACCGCGCGGTCATGCGCGAGGCGTTGCTCCTCGGCCAGTTCGGCCGGCGTCATGAACCACTTGTCGGCCACCGGGCGTATCAGCAGGTTGCAGACGAGTCCGATCACCAGCATGCCGGCCAGGATGTACATGGTCTGGTTGTAGACCTGATAGCGCGGCAGGCCCAGGCCGAGCTGGTATTCGCGCATGTAGTTCACGACCACCGGGCCGACGATGCCGGCGGTGGCCCAGGCGGTGAGCAACCGGCCATGGATCGCGCCCACCATCTGCGTGCCGAACAGGTCGGCCAGATAGGCCGGCACCGTGGCGAACCCGCCGCCGTACATGCTCAGGATGATGCAGAACGCGGCGACGAAAAGCAGCTTGCTGCCTGCCGCGGCACTGCCCGGCGCGCTGAAATAGAGCACGCCGCCGAGGATGAAGAACACGGTGTAGGTCAACTTGCGACCGAGCCGGTCCGACAGGCTGGCCCAGAAGAAGCGGCCGACGATGTTGAACAGGCTCAGCAGCGCGGCGAAGCCCGCGGCGACGCCGGCGATGGCGGCGAGTTGCGCCTTGTCGAGTTCGCTGAACCGCTTGGCGACGCCGATCAGGTTGCCGCCGAAGACTTCCTGCAGCATCGGGCTGGCCATGCCGATCACGCCGATGCCGGCGCTGACGTTCATGCACAGCACCATCCAGACGAGCCAGAACTGCGGGATGCCCCAGACCTTCTTCACGTGCACGTGGCGCTGCGTGATCATGGCGTTGCCGGTCTGCGCCGGCGGGGGGGTCCAGTCCGCGGGCTTCCAGCCGCTGGGCGGCACCCGGTAGCCCATCGCACCGGCCATCATGAAGACGAAGTAGACGGCGGCCATCACCAGGAACGTGGCCATCACGCCGACGTCGGTCGGGCTGGCGAAGCGCTTCATCAACTCGGCGGCCAGCGGCGAGCCGATCATCGCGCCGCCGCCGAACCCCATGATCGCCATGCCGGTGGCCATGCCGCGCCGGTCAGGGAACCACTTGATCAGCGTCGACACCGGCGAGATGTAGCCCAGACCGAGACCGACGCCACCGATCACGCCGGAGCCGAGCCACATCAGCCACATCTGATGAAACTGCACGCCGACAGCGGAAATCACCAGCCCGCCGCACCAGCACAGCGCCGACACCACGCCCGCCTTGCGCGGCCCGGCATGCTCGAGCCACCCGCCCCACAGTGCCGCCGACGAGCCGAGCAAGACGAAGAACAGCGTGAACATCCAGCCCATCGTCGAGATCTTCCAGTCGCAGCTGGTCGTGAACAGTTCGGCGAACAGGCTCATGTCCTTTGGGCAGGCCCTGGCGACGGTGATGCCGATGGCCCTGGACAGTGGCAACCAGAACACCGAGAACCCGTAGGCCATGCCGATGCACAGGTGGATGGCCAGCGCAGCCGGTGGCACGAGCCAGCGGTTGAAGCCCGGAGCGGCAATCGTTCGTTCCTTGTCGAGCAGGCCGGGGCGGCCTCGGCCCGACACACGTGCGGAACCATCCAGTACGGCGGACATGCGGTCTCCTTGGGGGTGATGTGCCACCGCCAGAAGTTGAGCGGCGGCCGACAAGTGCGGTTGATGGAGTCTTGCGCAGACGACGGACACCTGCGCGCCGCAGGCTAAATCAAGTCGTCTGCCGAATCCATATGCCCGGCTCTTCCTAAGTAGATACCCACGCGACCCGAACGCGAGTCGGGTGGTGCCGTACGAAACAGCCTGCAACGCCACAGGCAACCGTGCCGATGCGCGCACAAAGCCACGCTTGGGCGCGGCATGCTGCGCCCAGGGCAGGCCCGGCATTTACACTCGGCATCCATCACCAGTTCACGAATGAACCCCATGGCTCGTTGGAATGTTGTCGTGCTCGCCGCCCTGCTCGGTCTGACATTCGCAATGCCGGCCAGCGCGCAATGGAAGTGGCGCGACAAGAGCGGCCAGACGCAGTACAGCGACCTGGCGCCACCGGCCGGAACCCCGGACCGCGACATCCTGCAGCGCCCCGGTGCGAATGCACTCCGCGGCGCGCCGTCGCCGGCCGTCCCGGCCTCGGCCGCATCGGGCACGCCCGCGCTGACGCCGAAGTCTGCCGACCCGGAGCTGGAAGCGCGACGCAAGAAGGCCGAGCAGGAAGCGGCCGACAAGAAAAAGGCCGAGGACGCGAAGATCGCCGCGGCCCGTGCCGAAAATTGCAGCCGTGCCCAGGCGCAGTTGCGCACGATCGACAGCGGCATGCGCATGGCCCGCATCAATGCCAAGGGTGAACGCGTGTTCCTCGACGAAGCCGCGCGCGCTGCCGAGGCCCAGCGCACCCGCGAGGTCATCGCCTCGGAATGCAGATAGAACGGCTCGCGCCCTCGCCGCGCATCGTCGCGCGCAAGCTCCGGGCCGTCACCGCCGCTTCGTCTTGACCTGCGCGCGGTAGCGCTGACGCCGCGCTTCTTTCGGGTCGACCCGCAGCGGCCGATAGACCTCGACCCGATCACGATCGCGCAGCACGTCGTCGAGCCGGCACAGGGCGCCCCAGAGGCCGATCGGGGCGGTGCCCAGATCGAGCCCGGGATGGCGCTGCTGCAGGCCGCTGCAGCGCAACGCGTCGGCCACCGTGGCGCCGGTGCTCATCGACAACTGCACTTCGTCGACCTCGCCGGCCCGCGGGCTGTAGACCACGCTCACGCTCAGTTGCGCTGCAGCTTCAGCGCGGTCCATACACCTGTTCGGCGCGCTTGACGAACGAATCGACGAAGGTGTTGGCGATGCGATCGAACACCGGGCTGATCAGCGCTTCGAGCGCGGCGTTCGCGAAGGTGTAGCGCAGCTCGAAGTCGATCTTGCAGGCCCGCGCCGTCGCCCCTTCGGTGGCGGGCACGGGCAGGAACAGCCAGGTCCCGTCGAGCAGCGAGAACGGGCCGTCGACCAGTTCGAGCACCACGCTGGCGTCGGGCGTGTGCGCATTGCGGGTCGTGAACGCATGGCGCACACCGAGGTACGACAGGTGCAGGCGGGCCGTGACGCCGCTGTCGTGCTGCTCGAGCAACTCGGCGCGCGCACACCAGGGCAGGAACGACGGATAGTCCTGCACCGCGGTGACGAGGCCGTACATCTCGCGCGGCGAGTACCAGAGCAGGACCGACTTCTTGACGTGCTTCATACAATGCAGAAATTGTATGGGGCGCACCGAGCCCGATCGCGGCGACCTTGGGTCGCCGGCCTGCGCTTCCCTGTGAGCACCCATGTCCATCGCCGAAAACCGCCGCGCCCATTTCGATTACCACCTCGAGGAACGCCACGAGGCCGGCATCGTTCTGCAGGGCTGGGAGATCAAGGCGATTCGCGCCGGCCAGGTGCAGCTCACCGACGGCTACGTGGTGATCCGCGACGGCGAGCTGTTCCTGATCGGCTGCCGCATCAACGCGCTGCGCAGCGCCTCGACCCACGTCAGCCCCGAGGCCGACCGCACCAAGAAGCTGCTGATGCACAAGGAAGAAATCAAGCGGCTGATCGGCAAGGTCGAGCAGAAGGGATTCACGCTCGTGCCGCTGAACCTGCACTACAAGGGCGGCCACGTGAAGGCCGAGATCGCGCTGGCCAAGGGCAAAGCCGAGCACGACAAGCGCGACACCGAGAAGAAGCGCGACTGGGAGCGGGAAAAGGGACGCTTGATGCGGCACAAGGTCTCGTCGAAGAGCAGCCCCCGCGCCGAATGAACCCACCGACGGAGGCCCGCTTGCAACCAGACGCCCATGCCACTGCGCCAGTGAGCCTGGCCTCCGCGCCGCGCGAGATCGCAGACTTGCCCGGCCCGCGCTGCCTGCCACTGGTGGGCAGCCTGTTCCAGCTCGAGCGCCGCCGCATGCACCAGGTCGTGGAGGCCTGGGCGCGCCGGCACGGTGCGTTCTTCCGCCTTCGCCTGGGCGCGCGCACGCTGCTGGTGGTGTCCGACCACGAGGCACTCAACACGGTTCTGCGCGATCGGCCCGACGGCTTTCGGCGCACCCGGCTGCTCGAAGCCATTGGTGCGGAGATGGGCCTCACGCCGGGCGTGTTTGCGGCCAACGGCGACGCCTGGCGGCGCCAGCGCCGCATGGTGATGGCGGGCTTCGACCCGCTGCACGTGAAGGCCTACTTCCCGTCGCTGCTGAAGGTCACGCAGCGGCTGCGCGGCCGCTGGCAGGCCACGGTGCGCCGTGGTGGCGAGATCGACCTGCAACCCGAATTGATGCGCTACACCGTCGACGCCATTGCCGGCCTGGCGTTCGGTGCCGACATCAACACGCTGGAGTCCGACGACGAGGTGATCCAGCAGCACCTCGACAAGATCTTCCCGGCGCTGTTCAAGCGCCTGTTTTCCGCGTTCCCGCGGTGGCGCTATCTGACGCTGCCGGCCGACCGGCGGCTCGCGCGCAGCGTGGCGGCCGTGAACGAGGCCATCGCCGGCTTCATCGCGCAGGCGCGCTCGCGTCTGGCGGCCGACCCGCAGCGTCGCGAACACCCGCCGAACCTGCTCGAATCGATGATCGTCGCGGCCGACGAGGGCGACAGCGGTGTCACCGACGCCCAGGTCACCGGCAACGTGCTGACGATGCTGCTGGCCGGCGAGGACACCACCGCCAACACGCTGGCCTGGATGATCTGGCTGCTGCACCGCAACCCGCAGGCGCTGCAGCGCGCCGAGCAGGAGGTGCGCACGCTGGCCGGCGACGCGGCAGCGTTCACGCCGGACAGAATCAACGCGCTGGTCTGGCTCGAGGCTTGCGCGCACGAGACCATGCGGCTCAAGCCGGTGGCGCCGTTTCAGGTTGTCGAGGCACTGCGCGAAACCGTGATCGCCGGCATCCGTGTGCCGGCCGGCACCGGCGTGTGGTGCGTGATGCGTGGCGACAGTGTCGACGAGCGCCATGTCGCCAATGCGCAGGCGTTCGAGCCGCAACGCTGGCTGAACGAGGCCGACGCCGGTTCGGTTGCCAGTTCACCCCGTCGCATCTCGATGCCGTTCGGCGCCGGGCCGCGGGTGTGCCCGGGCCGTCATCTCGCGTTGCTCGAGATCAAGATGGCGATGGCGATGTTGCTCGCGCATTTCGACATCGTCGGCGTCAGCGCCGCGGGTGGCGGCGAGCCGCTTGAACGCATGGCGTTCACGATGATGCCGGTCGGCCTGCGAATGCGCCTGCGCGAGCGCGCATAGCGCACGCCGCGCAGACGCAATCTCATCGCTGCGGCTCGCGCGGATCGCGCGGCTCGCCCCGCTTCGACTCTTCGCGGGCTTGCGGCTCGGCACGTGGTGGCGGTTCGGGCGCGCGGGCCTGCGGAACCGGCGCCGGATGCGCCGGTGCGGCTCGCAGGATTTCCACTGGCCTGGGTGCCATCGGTGCCTGCACTCGCGGCGCCGGTGGCGTCTCGTTGGCGGGCGGTTCGGGACGCGATAGTGCGCGACGCTCGTCGGCGCGCGGCACGGGCAGCGCCCGCATCGGCGGTCGCTCCGTGGCGGGTTGAACCGCCAGCGGATGGGCCGGGGCGGCGACGGCAGCCCCGTGTTGCGGGGGCGCCGCGGCCGGCGCGCGCTCGGCGGCGCGCTCGCCCGGCGCCGGCGGGTTCGGCACCAGGCCGCGTTGCACCTCGTGGCGCGGGCCGGCGATGTCCGACTGTTGGCGCTGCACCGCGGCAGGGGCCGCCGGGCTGCGGCCGACGATCGGTTGTTCCGGTCGACCTGTCTCTCGCGGACCCACACGATGCTCTGCGCCGTTGCGGTCCGCCGGTGACAGCACCGGTCGCGTGGAGTTGGGCCGCTCACTGAAGCCGGGCGGCGGCATCACCGCGCGCGGCTCCAGGGCGCGGGCTGGCGCCACCGGCGCGGCCACCGGCGGCGCCAGCAGCACGGCAGTGCGGCCCGGCTGGCGGTCAAACTCGCGCACCGACGGAATCTGCCGAAGTTGCGCGGCCGCCGGTGCCACCGGCTGGCGCTGCGCGAGCACGCCGGCCGGAACCACGGTGACGGCATGCGGGAAGCGCCGGTTCTCGAACTCACGCGGCGCCTGCGGGTTGTTGTAGACGTTGGTGATCTGCGTGACGTTGGTGACATTGGTGATGTTGACCTCGCGCACATAGCGCGGGCTCACGCGGTAGCTCGGCACGTAGACCTCGCGCGGCGCGAGCGGCACCCAGCCCACCGCCGGCCCGCCGCCGCCGATCGAGATCGACACGTCCAGCCGCGGCCCGCCGATCCAGGCCACCAGCGCCGGCGCGTACACCGGACGCAGCACGCGCACCCCCGGCGTCCAGCACCAGGTGTTGCTCACGTAGACCCAGCGGCCGTAATGGAACGGGGCGAAGCCCCACGGCGCATCGTCGATCCAGGTCCAGCCCCAGGGCTGCACCCAGGCCCAATGGCCATAGCGGTACGGCGCCCAGTCGGGGGCGACGTTCGCCGGGATCCACAGCGCGCCGTAGTCGGGGTTCTGCTGCCAGCGGCCGTAGCGATCGAGGTCGTCGGCACCGGTCATCTCGGGCGACACGTAACGGTCGGCTTCGCGCGCCGCGGCGCGCCGGTCGCGGTCGGCGTCCCAGGCGGCGAAGGCGTCGTTGACGGGCGCGCTCAGGCTGTACTGCGCGGCGCCGGCCGCGTCGAGCCAGAACTCGGCGCGCTGGCCGGGTGCGATCGACAAGCCGCTGTTCGGGCCTTCGTAGCGCGCCAGACCCGAGTAGACCGTGGCGCTGCTCAGGCGGTTGCCGTGATCGAAGCGGTAGCGGCCGGAGCGCTGGACGACGAAGCGGCCGTCGTCGGTCGACAGCTCGAACTGGCCGAGCGCCGGCAGGTCGGTGATGCGCGCGGCCACGCTGCCGTTGTGCAGTTGCAGCGCAAGGTGGTCGTCGTCGAGGGCAAGCACTTCGATTTCGGTGCCGGAGTCCAGGCGCAACGTCGCAGAGCCGACCTGCAACACGGCGCGCGCGCCGGGGTCGGTCGCGAGGCGGTCGCCGCGAGTCAGCGGGCGGTTGCGCGTCGCGCTCTCCCACTCGGCGCGGTCGGGGTTGTAGAGCCAGACCTGGCCGCTCAGATCGGACAAGCGCGCCACGCGGCCCGGCGGATCGCCGGGCATCGGCTGCGCGCCGGCGAGCGTGCCGAACGACAGGGCCGCCACGGCGACGATGACGGCCTGGACCAGGCCGAAGATTCGATGCGAGATGAGCTTCATGGGGTGATGGACTCCGGCAAGGCGCGACACACGCTGCAGCATTGCGACGCCACGCGTCGCTGCCGCCCTACCCCCACTCAACGCGGGCGGCCATCATGCCGCCGACGCGTCGTCTGTAGGAAAAACGATCGCTTACATGGAATGAACGCTGATGGCGCCAACCCCTGACCGTGCACCGTGTCAGTCGTCGTCCGCCTGATCGATCCCCGGGAACAGCACGCTGGTGTAGCCGAAGCGCGTGAAGTCGCGAACCCGCATCGGGTACAGCACACCGACCAGGTGATCGCATTCATGCTGCACCACGCGCGCATGGAAACCATCGGCCTCGCGCTCGATGCGCTGGCCTTGCGGGTCGAACCCGCTGTAGCGGATGCGCGCGTAACGCGGCACCACGCCGCGCAGGCCCGGCACCGAAAGGCAGCCTTCCCAGTCTTCTTCCTGCGCGTCACCGAGCGGGGTGATCCGCGGGTTCAACAACACCGTCTCGGGCACCGGCGGTGCGTCGGGGTAGCGCGGGTTGTGCCGGTAGCCGAAGATCACCAGCGCCAGGTCGACGCCGATCTGCGGCGCCGCCAGCCCCGCCCCGTTGACCGAACGCATGGTCTCGAACATGTCGTCGATCAGCAGCTGCAGCTCGGGCGTGCCGAAGGCCTCGACCGGCTGGGCGACGCGCAGCAGGCGCGGGTCGCCCATCTTCAGGATTTCGCGGATGGTCATGGTGGGGTCGATGCAATCGTGGCAAATGCGGCAATGACTTCAGGTGGGGCCTGCACCAGTTCGATCAACACCCCTTCGCCACCGACCGGGAACTCGCCGTTGCCCTTCGGATGGACGAAACAGATGTCGAAGCCCGCCGCGCCCTTGCGGATGCCACCGGGCGCGAAGCGAACGCCGTTGGCACCGAGCCAGCCGACGGCCGCGGCCAGATCGTCGATCCACAGGCCGATGTGATTCAGCGGCGTGGCTTGCACCGCGGGTTTGCCGTTCGGGTCGATCGGCTCCATCAGGTCGACCTCGACCTTGAACGGCCCGGACCCGATCGCGCAGATGTCTTCGTCGACGTTCTCGCGCTCGGAGCGGAAGTTGCCGGTGAGCTCGAGCCCGAACTTCTCGACCCACAGCGTGCGCAGCCGGTCCTTGCTCGGCCCGCCGATGGCCACCTGCTGGATGCCCAGCACCTTGAACGGTCTCGTGGTCACTTCGATGCCCTCACTGAAATTCCAGGATCACCTGATCGACCGACAGGCTCTCGCCCTTGGCGGCCTTCACGCTCGCGACCACGCCGTCGTGCGCGGCGATCAGGATGTTCTCCATCTTCATCGCCTCGATCACCGCGAGCTTCTCGCCGGCCCGCACGGTCTGCCCGGCCGCCACGTTCACGTCGACCAGCAGGCCCGGCATCGGCGAGAGGAGAAACTTGGACAGGTCCGGCGGCGCCTTGAAAGGCATCAGCGCATTCAGCTCGGCCGCGCGCGGCGAGAGCACGCGCACGGTGACCTGGGCGCCGTGGTGGGTCACGCGGTAGGCGAGCATCAGCCGCTCGACCTGGGCGCAGAACGGCTTGCCGCCCACATCGCCGTGCAGCGCCACATCGCGCAGCGGGCGCGTGAAGCGGATCGGGTAGTGCCGCCCGCCCACGCTCACGTCGAAGACGTCGCCATTCACGCGCACGCGGGCCGCGACCTGGTGGCGCGTGCCGTCGGCATCGGTGCGCACGACCACGAAGTCTTCGCCGACCTGCAATTCATGGCCCGGCAACTGCCCGCTGATGCCGGCCGAGCGCGCCAGCACGCGTCGGTTCGCCGCGACCGCGAGTGCGAGCAGGAAGTCAGGGTCGTCGTGCGTCACCGAATCGCGCGTGAAGCCCTTCGGGTAGTTCTCGGCGATGAAGCCGGTGTTGAACTCGCCCGCGACGAACTTCGGGTGGGCCAGCAACGCGGCCTGGAACGGGATGCTGCTCGAGATGCCCTGGATCACGAATGCGTCGAGCGCGTCGCGCATCTTCGCGATCGCATCCATCCGGTCGCGGCCGTGCACGATCAGCTTGCAGATCATCGAGTCGTAGAACATCGGGATCTCGCCGCCCTCGTAGACGCCGGTGTCGACCCGCACACCGCCTTGCGCCGGCACAGGCAGCGACGCCTGCATCGTCTGCACCGGGGGCTCGAACGCCACCAGCCTCCCGGTGCTCGGCAGGAAGCTGCGCAGCGGGTCTTCGGCGTTGATGCGGCACTCCATCGCCCAGCCGTTGCGCGGGATCTGCGCCTGCGTGAACGCGAGCGGTTCACCGGCGGCCACGCGGATCATCTGCTCCACCAGGTCCAGGCCGGTGATGCACTCGGTGACCGGGTGCTCGACCTGCAGCCGCGTGTTCATCTCCAGGAAGTAGAAGCTCTGGTCCTTGCCGACGACGAACTCGACCGTGCCCGCGCTCTGGTAGTTGACCGCCTTCGCGAGCGCGACCGCCTGCTCGCCCATCGCCTTGCGGGTGGCGTCGCTGATGAACGGCGACGGCGCCTCCTCGATCACCTTCTGGTGGCGGCGCTGGATCGAGCACTCGCGCTCCCACAGGTAGACGCAGTGGCCGTGCGCATCGCCGAGCACCTGGATCTCGATGTGGCGCGGTTCCTCGACGAACTTCTCGATGAACACGCGGTCGTCGCCGAAACTGTTGCGCGCCTCGTTGCGGCACGACGTGAAGCCCTCGAAAGCTTCCTGGTCGTCGAACGCGACCCGCAGCCCCTTGCCGCCGCCGCCGGCCGAAGCCTTGATCATCACCGGGTAGCCGATGCCGCGTGCGATCTCGACCGCGTGCTCGGCGGTGTCGATCGCCGCGTTGTGGCCGGGGATGGTGTTGACCTTGGCCGCGAGCGCGAGCTTCTTCGAGGCGATCTTGTCGCCCATCGCCGCGATCGACGCGTGCTTCGGGCCGATGAAGACGATGCCCTCTTCTTCCACGCGGCGCGCGAACTCGGCGTTCTCGCTGAGGAAGCCGTAGCCGGGGTGAACGGCCTGCGCGCCGGTCTGCTTGCAGGCCGCGATGATCTTGTCCATGACGAGATACGACTCGCGGCTCGGCGCCGGGCCGATGAACACCGCCTCGTCGGCCAGTTCGACGTGCAGCGCATCGCGGTCGGCTTCGGAGTAGACCGCGACCGTCTTGATGCCCATCTTCTTCGCCGTCTTGATGACGCGGCAGGCGATTTCGCCGCGGTTGGCGATCAGGATCTTGGTAAACATCTCAACCTTTCGTGTCAAGGCAACCGGCGCGCGGAGCGCCGCCCACCATCAAGCCACCCGCGCCGATCCGGCTTTGCCGGTTGGCTGCGGGGCGCCCCTTGGGGGCAAGAGCGAAGCGACAGGGGGGCACCATCACAACGGGATGTTGCCGTGCTTGCGCCACGGGTCGTCGACCTTCTTGTCGCGCAGCATCACCAGCGAGCGGCAGATGCGCTTGCGGGTTTCGTGCGGTTGGATCACGTCGTCGATGTAGCCGCGGGCGCCGGCCACGAAGGGGTTGGCGAACTTGGCCTTGTACTCGGCCTCGCGCGCTGCCAGTTTGGCCGGATCGTTTTTTTCCTCGCGGAAGATGATCTCGACCGCGCCCTTGGCGCCCATCACCGCGATCTCGGCGTTGGGCCAGGCAAAGTTCACATCCCCGCGCAGGTGCTTGGAGCTCATCACGTCGTAGGCGCCGCCATAGGCCTTGCGCGTGATCACGGTGATCTTGGGCACCGTGCATTCGGCGTAGGCGAACAGCAGCTTGGCGCCGTGCTTGATGATGCCGCCGTATTCCTGCGCGGTACCGGGCATGAAGCCGGGCACGTCGACGAAGGTCAGCACCGGGATGTTGAAGGCGTCGCAAAAGCGCACGAAGCGCGCGGCCTTGATGCTGCTCTTGATGTCCAGGCAGCCCGCCAGCACCAGCGGCTGGTTGGCGACGATGCCCACCGCCTGGCCGTCCATGCGGGCGAAGCCGATCACGATGTTCTTCGCGTAGTCGGGTTGCAGCTCGAAGAAGTCGCCGTCGTCGACGGTCTTGTGGATCAGCTCCTTCATGTCGTACGGCTTGTTCGGGTTGTCGGGCACCAGCGTGTCGAGCGACAGGTCGATGCGGTCGACCGGGTCGCCCGACGGACGCGAAGGCGCCTTCTCGCGGTTGTTCAGCGGCAGGTAGTTGAAGAAGCGGCGCAGCATCGCCAGCGCATCCACGTCGTTGTCGAACGCGAGGTCGGCCACACCGCTCTTCGTGGTGTGCGCCGAGGCGCCACCGAGGTCTTCGGCGCTCACCTCTTCGTGCGTCACCGTCTTCACCACCTCGGGGCCGGTGACGAACATGTAGGAGCTGTCCTTGACCATGAAGATGAAGTCGGTCATGGCCGGCGAATAGACCGCGCCGCCCGCGCACGGGCCCATGATCATGCTGATCTGCGGCACCACGCCCGAGGCCATCACGTTGCGCTGGAACACCTCGGCGTAGCCACCGAGCGAAGCCACGCCTTCCTGGATGCGCGCGCCGCCCGAATCGTTCAGGCCGATCACCGGTGCGCCGACCTTCATCGCCTGGTCCATCACCTTGCAGATCTTCTCGGCGTGGGCCTCGCTGAGCGCGCCGCCGAAGACGGTGAAGTCCTGGCTGAACACGAACACCAGGCGGCCGTTGATCATGCCGTAGCCGGTGACGACGCCGTCGCCCGGGACCTTGTTGTCGGCCATGCCGAAGTCGGCGCAGCGGTGCTCGACGAACATGTCCCATTCCTCGAACGTGTCCTCGTCGAGCAGCAGCTCGAGCCGCTCGCGGGCCGTCAGCTTGCCCTTGGCATGCTGGGCCGCGATGCGCTTGGTGCCGCCGCCCAGGCGCGCCGCGGCGCGCTTGCGCTCGAGCTGTTCGATGATGTCCTGCATACGGGTTCCCTCTGTCTTTCTCGCGTGGGCAATCAGTCGCTCAGGTCGAGCAGCCGGCGCGCGGCCACCGAGGCCGGCAGGCGCCCGGCGCGAACCTCGGCAATCATCGCCGGCAGCGCTTCGCGCACCGCGGGCCGGTTGTCGAAGCGCTGGCGCAGGCCGGCGCCGATGCGCTCCCACATCCAGGCCTCGTCCTGCGCGTGGCGGCGTTCGGCCCGGGCGCCGCTGGCCTGCTGGCGGTCGCGGAACTCGGTCACCGCCTGCCAGAACGCGGTCAGGCCGGTGCCCTTCAGCGCGCTGAGCTGCAGCACCGCGGTGCCGGCCTGCTCGCGCGGGCCCAGCCAGCGCAGCGCGCTCGTGATCTGGGCCCGCGCGCGCGTCGCCGCGGCCTCGTCCAGGTCGGCCTTGTTGATGACCACCAGGTCGGCCAGCTCCATCACGCCCTTCTTGATGGCCTGCAGGTCGTCGCCGGCGTTGGGCAGTTGCAGCAGGCAGAACATGTCGGTCATGCCCTGCACGGCCGTCTCGCTCTGGCCCACGCCCACGGTTTCCACGATCAC
>JAGWTP010000072.1 GCA_028868895.1 Burkholderiales bacterium | reverse complement strand
GCCCAGCTCAAGCGGCTGCGCGCGCTGACCGGCGACCCGTTGCTGGTGCGCGCCGGCAACGCGATGGCGCCGACCGAGACCGCGCTGCGCCTGCTCGACCCGGCCACCCGGCTGCTGCAGGACGCCGACCGGCTGTTCAGCCCGCGCGCCCACCAGCGCGGCTTCGATGCGCTCACCAGCACGGCCACCTTCCGCATCGCCGCCAGCGACTACCTCGACCCGCTGTTCCTGCCCGAACTGGTCGCCCACCTGAAGCAGGTGGCGCCGGGCGTGCGGCTCGAGCTGCGGCCGCTGTCGGGCGAGTTCGACTACCGGCGCGCCCTGGCCGCGGCCGAGGTCGACCTGGTGATCGGCAACTGGCTCAAGCCCCCCGAAGAGCTGCACCTGGGCCGGCTGATGACCGACGAGATCGTCTGCCTGGTCGCGCAGGACCATCCGGTGGCGCATGCGGCCGCCACGCGCGCCTGGTCGCCCGAGCGCTACCTGGCGTGCGAGCATGTCGCGCCGATGCCGTTGCATGCCAACGCCGCCGGCGTGATCGACGAGCACCTGGCCTCGATCGGCGTCAAGCGCGAGGTCATGGTGCGCAGCGCGCACTTCAGCCTGATCCCGCTGATGGTGGCGCAGACGCTGCTCGTGCTGACCACCGGGCGGCTGTTCTGCTCGCGCTATGTCGATGCGCTGCCGGTGCGCATCGTGCGCTGCCCGGTGCCGTTCCCGCCGCTCACCTACTACCAGCTCTGGCACGAGCTGACGCATGCCTCGACCTCGGGCCGCTGGCTGCGCGAGCAGGTGCGTGATGTGGCCCGCGGCCTGCCGGCGCACCGGGTCCCGACCCCGGCGGGGCACTGACGGCATGAACGATCTTCTCGCAGCGCCGTACGGCATGGGGCTCCCTCTCGCTCCGGGAAAGGGCAGTGGCGAGGGCGTGACCCAGCGCGTCGCGCTGCGCGGCGACCTGCTCGACTTCACCGCCGAGCCGGCGTGGGGCGAGATTGCCTCCGACGCGGTGCGTTACCGTGCCGATCACTGGCTGCTGATCGAGAACGGGCGCATCGTCGGCGCGCAGCCGGAGGCGCCCGACGCCCGCTGGTCGCGCGAGGACCACCGTGGCCGGCTGATCCTGCCGGGCTTCATCGACACCCATGTGCACATGCCGCAGCTCGAGGTGATCGCAAGCTACGGCACCGAGCTGCTCGACTGGCTCAACACGTACACCTACCCGGCCGAGATGCGCTATGCCGACGCCGCGCACGCGCACGCCGGCGCGCAGGCGTTCGTCGCGGCGCTGCTGGCACACGGCACCACCGCGGCGATGGTGTTCCCCACGGTGCACAAGGTGTCGGTCGATGCGCTGTTCGCCGCGGCGCAGCGGCGCGGCATGCGGCTGATCACCGGCAAGGTGCTGCAGGACCGCCACTCGCCCGACGGCCTGCGCGACGACGTGGCACAGGCCGAGCGCGACTGCCTCGAGCTGATCGAACGCTGGCACGGCACCGACCGCCTGGCCTACGCGGTGACGGTGCGCTTCGCGCCCACCAGCACCCCGGCGCAACTGGCGATGGCCGGCGCGCTGTGCGCCACTGATGCCAGCCTGTACCTGCAGACCCACGTCGCCGAGAACCGCGCCGAGGTGGCGTGGGTGCGCGAGCTGTTTCCGCGCGCACGCAGCTACCTCGATGTCTACGCCGATGCCGGGCTGCTGCACGCGCGCAGCGTGCTCGCGCACGGCGTCTGGCTCGACGCGGCCGACCGCGCCGCGCTGGCCGGTGCCGGCGCGCAGATCGCGCACAGCCCGTCGTCGAACCTGTTCCTCGGCAGCGGGTTGTTCGACTGGGACGCGGCGGCGCGTGCCGGCGCGGCCGTCAGCCTGGCCACCGATGTCGGCGGCGGCACCAGCCTGTCGATGCTGCGCACGATGGCCGACGCCTACAAGGTCCAGGCGATGGCCGGGCAGCGGCTCACCGCCTGGACCGCGCTGCACGCGGCCACGCGTGGCGCGGCGCGTGCGCTGTGCCTGGACGCCGAGATCGGCACGCTCGAAGCCGGCGCCAGCGCCGATGTGTGCGTGTGGGACCGGGCCGCCGACCCGGTGGCCCAGCGGCGCATGGCGGTGGCACGCAGCCTGCATGAGCAGGCGTTCGCGTGGCTCACGATGGCCGATGATCGCAACCTTGTGGCCACGTTCGTGGCCGGCGTGGCGCAGCACCGGCGCGCCGACCCCGCCACCCCGCTGCTGCCGACCTGAACGCCCGCCACCGCACCGACCACCTCGGAAGGACCGCCATGCTCCGCCTCGAACTCGTCAAGCTCAGCAAGCGCTACCTGTCGGTCAAGGCCAACGAAGACGTCGACCTGCGGGTGCAGGCCGGCGAGATCCACGCGGTGCTGGGTGAGAACGGCGCCGGCAAGTCGACGATGATGAAGATGATCTACGGCGCGGTGCGGCCCGATTCCGGCGAGATCCGCTGGAACGGCCAGGCGGTGACGATCCGCAACCCGCAGGAGGCGCGCGCGCTGGGCATCAGCATGGTGTTCCAGCACTTCAGCCTGTTCGACACGCTGAGCGCGGCCGAGAACGTCTGGCTCGGGCTGGACAAGTCGCTCACGCTGGCCGAGGTCGCGCAGCGCATGACCAAGGTCGAGCAGGAATACGGGCTGGAGGTCGACCCGCAGCGGCCGGTGCACACGCTGTCGGTCGGCGAGCGCCAGCGCGTCGAGATCGTGCGCGCGCTGATGACCAACCCGAAGCTGCTGATCCTCGACGAGCCGACCTCGGTGCTCACGCCGCAGGCGGTCGACAGGCTCTTCGTCACGCTGCGCAAGCTGGCCGCGCAGGGCACGAGCATCCTGTACATCAGCCACAAGCTCGACGAGATCCGCGCGCTGTGCCACCACTGCACGGTGCTGCGCGCCGGCAAGGTCACCGGCGAGGTCGACCCGCGGCACGAGTCCAACGCCAGCCTGTCGCGCCTGATGATCGGCGCCGAGCCGCCGCAGTTGAAGCACCAGCAGGCCCGCCTCGGCGACGTGGTGCTCGACGTGCACGACCTCACGCTGGCCAAGGCCGACCACTTCGGCATGAACCTGGAGGCGATCCGGTTCGAGGTGCGCGCCGGCGAGATCCTGGGCATCGCCGGCGTCTCGGGCAACGGCCAGCAGGAGCTGATGGCCGCGCTCTCGGGCGAAGACCCGCGCGCGCCGGCAGGCTCGATCCAGTTGTTCGGCAAGGACATCTCGCGCCACTCGCCGCGGCGCCGGCGCAAGGAGGGCCTGCACTTCGTGCCCGAGGAGCGCCTGGGCCGCGGCGCGGTCCCGACCTTGTCGCTGGCCGCGAACACGCTGCTCACGCGCACCGGGGCGGTGAGCCGCTCCGGCTGGGTGCGCACCAGCGAGGTCACGGCACTCGCGCAGCAACTGATCCGGCGCTTCAACGTCAAGGCCGGCGGGCCCGACGCGGCAGCCAAGAGCCTGTCGGGCGGCAACCTGCAGAAGTTCATCGTCGGCCGCGAGATCGACGCGAACCCCAAGCTGCTGATCGTCTCGCAGCCGACCTGGGGCGTGGACGTGGGCGCGGCGGCACAGATCCGCGGCGAGCTGCTGGCACTGCGCGACCAGGGCTGCGCGCTGCTGGTGGTCAGCGAGGAACTCGACGAATTGTTCGAAATCTGCGACCGGATGGTCGTGATCGCACAGGGCCGGGTGTCGCCGAGCGTGGCCACGTCGCAGGCGACGGTCGAGACGATCGGCGAGTGGATGAGCGGGCTGTGGGCTCGCGGCCCTCACCCCAACCCTGTCCCAGAGGGAGAGGGAGCCGGATTGCTCCCTCTCCCCCCCGGGGAGAGGGCGGGGGTGAGGGCGGCGGTCGGCAGCGCGGCAGGAGATCACCATGCTCAAGCTTGAAGCCCGCCCCGAGGCCTCCAAACTCATGTCGGTGCTGTCGCCGGTGCTCGCGCTGGCGATCACGGTGCTGATCGGCACCGCGCTGTTCCTGCTGCTGGGAAAGAGCCCGCTGCGCGGCCTGTACGTGTTCTTCGTCGAGCCGCTGGGGAGCGTCTACGCGCTCACCGAGCTGGCGATGAAGGCCACGCCGCTGATCCTGATCGCGCTCGGGCTGGCGGTGTGCTACCGCTCCAACGTGTGGAACATCGGCGCCGAAGGCCAGTTCGTGATCGGCGCGATCGCCGCCAGCGGTGTGGCGATGCAGGCCGGCCCCGACACCGGCCGCTGGATCGTCGCCGCGCTGCTCGCGGCCGGCGTGCTCGGCGGCATGGCGTGGAGCGGCATCGTCGCGTTCCTGCGCGACCGCTTCAACGCCAACGAGATCCTCGTCAGCCTGATGCTCGTCTACGTGGCCGACCAGGTGCTCGGCTACCTCGTCTACGGGCCCTGGAAAGACCCGGCCGGCTACAACTTTCCGCAGACCATCACGTTCCTCAAGGTGACCAGCGTGCCGCGGCTGTTCGCGGGCTACCGCGTCAACATCGGCCTGCTGATCGCGCTCGGCGCGGTCGGCGCGTTCTGGGTGCTGCTGTTTCGCACCTACGCCGGTTTTGCGTTGCAGGTCGGCGGCCTGGCGCCGGCGGCGGCGCGCTACGCGGGCTTCTCGTCGCGCAAGGCGCTGTGGACCGCGCTGCTGTTGTCGGGCGGCATGGCCGGCCTGGCCGGCGCGCTCGAAGTCGCCGGGCCGCTCGGCCAGCTCACGCCCTACGTGCCGGTGGGCTACGGCTTCGCGGCGATCATCGTCGCCTACGTCGGCCGGCTGCATCCGGTGGGCATCGTGTTCTCGTCGATCCTGATGAGCATGTTCTACATCGGCGGCGAACTCGCGCAGTCGCGCCTGGGGCTGCCGAAGTCGCTGACCGGCGTGTTCCAGGGGTTGCTGTTGTTCACGCTGCTGGCATGCGACACGCTGATCCACTACCGAATCCGCCGCCGAGTGGCGGGCGCGACCGCATCGAAGCCCGCCAGCCACGCGTCGGCCGGCATCATCGTCAACCCCTATGTGCCGACGCAAAGCGTTCCCGACGTGGCATCGCCGCTCGGCGTCGCGCCGGCCAACTCAACCCTCGGGAAGGATGCCTGATGAACGCCTTTGCCTTGCTGCTGGCGGCGACGCTGAACTCCGGCACCGTGCTCGCGTTCGCGGCGCTCGGCCTGCTGATCAACGAACGAGCCGGCATCGTCAACCTCGGTGCCGAAGGCATGATGCTGGTCGCCGCGATCGCCGGCTACGCCACCGCGGTGCACACCGGCAGCGACTGGATCGCGTTCGCCGCCGGGGCGGCCGCCGGCGCGCTGCTGGCAGCGGCGTTCGGCGTGCTGGTGATCTGGCTCAACACCAACCAGGTCGCCACCGGGCTGGCGCTGAGCCTGTTCGGTGCCGGCTTCTCGGCGTTCGCGGGCATCCATTACACGCAGCAAAAGCTCAGCGAGCGGCCGAGCTTCCGCATTCCGTATCTGGCCGACATCCCGTTCGTCGGCCCGGCCTTCTTCAGGCAGCACCCGATGGTCTACATCGCGATCGCGTTGACCGTGGCGATCGCCTGGTTCCTGTACCGCTCGCGTGCCGGCCTGGTGCTGCGCGCGATCGGCGAGTCGCCCGAATCGGCGCACGCGCTGGGCTACCCGGTGCGGCGCATCCGCCTGGTTGCGGTGATGGTGGGCGGCGCGCTGTGCGGTGTCTCGGGCGCCTACATCTCGGTGGTCTACACGCCGCTGTGGGTCGAGGGCATGGTCGCCGGCAAGGGCTGGATCGCGCTGGCGCTCACCACCTTCGCGACCTGGCGCCCGGCACGTGTCTTGCTCGGTGCCTACCTGTTCGGCGGCGTGACGATGCTGCAGTTCTACCTGCAGGGCGAAGGCGTGCAGGTGCCGAGCCAGTTCCTGACCATGATGCCGTACGTGGCGACGATCGTGGTGCTGGTGCTGATCTCGCGCAATGCCACTTTCATCCGCGTGAACATGCCGGCGTCGATCGGCAAACCGTTCTTTCCCGGGGGCTGAGCGGCCTGCCGCGGTCCCATAATTCCTGCGCTTCGCACCGATCCACCCTTCCATCACCTGGAGACGACATGACCTCCCCATCCAAGCGTTCACTCATCAAGCTGGCCGGCTGGAGCGCGCTCGCGGCCGCGGCCGCCCTCGCGGGCTGCGGCAAGAAGGAGCAGGCGCCGGCCGCCGACGCCGGGGCGTCTGCCGCGCCGATGGCCGCCGCCTCGGCCGCGCCGGCCAAACCCGAGCCGCTGAAGATCGCGTTCGCGTATGTCGGCCCGGTCGGTGACGGCGGCTGGACGTTTGCCCACGACAACGCCCGCAAGGCGCTGCAGAAGGAGTTCGGCGACCGCATCGTCACCAGCTACGTCGAGAAAGTGCCGGAGGGCGCCGATGCCGAGCGCGTGTTCCGCGACATGGCCAGCCAGGGCAACAAGCTGATCTTCGGCACCACCTTCGGCTACATGGAGCCGATGCTCAAGGCCGCGGCCGACCTGCCCG
Organism: Burkholderiales bacterium; assembly: GCA_028868895.1. Classification (GTDB taxonomy): domain Bacteria; phylum Pseudomonadota; class Gammaproteobacteria; order Burkholderiales; family Burkholderiaceae_C; genus LMDS01. The sequence continues at coordinate 13,844 of JAGWTP010000072.1, read as the reverse complement.
ACGTGAAGTTCGAGCACGCCACCGGCTACAAGACCGCGGCCAACATGAACACCTACGACAGCCGCACCTACGAAGGCGCGTACTTGGCCGGCGTGATCGCCGGCGGCATGACCAAGACGCACGTGCTCGGCGTCGTCGGCTCGATCCCCATCCCCGAGGTCATCCGCAACATCGACAGCTTCACGCTCGGTGCGCAGTCGGTCAACCCGAAGATCAAGACCAAGGTGGTCTGGGTCAACGAATGGTTCAACCCGCCCAAGGAGACCGAGGCCGCGCAGTCGCTGATCAACGGCGGCGCCGACGTGCTGATGCAGAACACCGATTCGTCGGCCGTGCTGCAGGCCGCCGAGAAGGCCGGCAAGTACGCCTTCGGCTGGGACAGCGACATGACCGCGTACGCCCCGAAGGCGCACCTGGCCTCGGCGATCATCAACTGGGCGCCGTACTACATCAAGACCACCAAGGACGTGCTCGACGGCACCTGGAAGGGCAACCAGCGCACCTGGTGGGGCGTGAAAGAGGGCGCGATCGACATCGTCTCGATCTCCGACAAGGTGCCGGCCGAACTGAAGGCCAAGGTCGAGGCCGCCAAGGCCGGCCTGAAAGACGGCAGCCTGGTGATCTGGAAAGGCCCGATCGTCGAGAACACCGGCAAGGTCGCGCTCGCCAAGGACGCCGTGGCCGACGACAAGTTCCTCGGTGGCATCAACTTCTACGTCAAGGGCGTCGAAGGCAAGGTGCCGGGCGGCGACAAGAAGTAGTCGACCCGAGGCTTTCGCGATCCGAGAGGCCGCCGCGTGCGGCCTCTCGGCATATGGGGCTGCGCTGGCCCCTGCGCGAAGACCTCAAACAAGCGCTCTGGGCCACCGCGGAGGTCTCTCGACCGGCCGTCAACCAGCGCGCTCCATTAATCACTACGAGCCCGCGCCCGAGATCGCGGTGCGGCTTCGAGGTGAACTCGCGGCTTGACGATCCACGTTCCGACAGGAAGTCGGCCTCGACCACTTTCCAGCAGGCTGCAAAAGAGCCCGACGCCCGACGCCCGACCGTGCTGGTCGGCGCAGAGCACCCTCACGCGCGCATCAACGTGCTCTTGCCAAACAGGCTCTCGATCAGGTCGACCGCGACGATCGCGGTGCCGTTGCGCACGTCGAGCGCCGGGTTGAGTTCCATCACGTCGAGCGAGGCCAGCGCGCCGGTGTCGGCGATCATCTCCATGCACAACTGTGCCTCGCGGTAGGTGGGGCCGCCCTGCACGGTGGTGCCCACGCCGGGGGCGATGGCGGCGTCGAGAAAGTCGACGTCGAAGCTGACGTGCAGGTGGGTGTGGGCGTCGATCGTGGCCAGCGCGAGTTCCATCGCGTGGCGCATGCCCATCTCGTCGATGTAGCGCATGTCGAAGACTTCGAGGCCGGCGTCGTGGACGAGGCGCTTCTCGCCCGGGTCGACGCTGCGGATGCCGATCTGGCGGATCGACTTCGGGTTGAGCGCCGGCACCGTGCCGCCGATCTCGACCAGCGCGCGCGGGCCCTGGCCGCACAGGCACGCCACCGGCATGCCGTGCAGGTTGCCGCTGGGGGTGAGGGCGTTGGTGTTGAAGTCGGCGTGGGCGTCGAGCCAGAGCACGCGCAGCTTCTTGCCGGTCTCGCGGCAGTGGCGCGCCACCGCGCTGATCGAGCCGATGCCCAGGCTGTGGTCGCCGCCGAGCAGGATCGGCAGGCGGCCGGCGTGCAACTCGGCGTGGACCGCGTCGTGCACGGTCTGGTTCCAGGCCACCACTTCGTTCAGGTGCCGGTAGCCGTCGACCGGCGGCAGCCACGGGTTGGCGGGGCCGGCGAGGTTGCCGCGGTCGAGCACCTCGAGGCCGTGGCTGGCCAGCACCGGGCCGATGTTGGCCACGCGCAGTGCCTCCGGGCCCATGCTGGCGCCGCGGCTGCCGGCGCCGATGTCGGTGGGCGCGCCGATCAGGCTGATTCGGTTGTTCATGGTGCGGCGGCTCTCAGAGATCGGCGGCGGGTGGCGGGCTCTCGCGCAGCTCGAAGCCGTATTCGGCTTCGAGCACGCTCCAGGCTTCTTCGGCGGTCTCGACGAAGCGGAACAGCTGCAGGTCGAGTGCGCTGATCATGCCGGTCTCGACCAGCAGGTCGAAGTTGATCAGCCTGGTCCAGAACTCGCGGCCGAACAGCAGCACCGGGCGGCGGCGCGACTTGCCGGTCTGCATCAGCGTGAGCGCCTCGAAGAGTTCATCGAGCGTGCCGAATCCGCCCGGAAAGCACACCAGCGCCACCGAGCGCATCAGGAAGTGCATCTTGCGCAGCCCGAAGTAGTGGAACTGGAAGCAGAGCTCGGGCGTGATGTACGGGTTCGGCGCCTGCTCGTGCTGCAGCACGATGTTCAGCCCGATGCTCTTGCCGCCCATGTCGAAGGCGCCACGGTTGCCGGCTTCCATGATGCCGGGGCCGCCGCCGGTAACGACGTAGATCGGCGTCTCGAGCGCGCGCGACTTCTGCGTGACGATCGCGCCGAAGCGGCGGGCTTCGTCGTAGTAGCGCGACATCTCGACATGCCGCTGGGCGATCGCGAGCGCGGTCGCGTCGGCGGCGGAGCGGGCGTCGGTGACCATGCGCTGGGCCACGTCGGACGCCACGACCCGCGCGCTGCCGAAGATCACGATCGTCGACTCGATGCCCTGCTCGTTCTGGATCAGCTCGGGCTTGAGCAGCTCGAGCTGCATGCGCACCGGGCGCATCTCTTCGCGCAGCAGGAAGGCGGTGTCGGTGAAGGCGAGCCGGTAGGAGCTCTCAGGCCCTTCGTAGCGCGACGGCGAGAGGGCCTCGCCGACCACGGCGTCCTGCTCGGCGGTGGGGAAGTTGCGGCCGGTGAGGGTGCGTTTGTTCATGGGTGCAGCTTAAGGCAAGGCGGGGGCAGCGCGAGCGTCACGGGCATGCCCCGAACGTGAGGCGCCGGCGGTGCGCGTCAAGGTTCGGCCAGCAGGCTCAGGAACGGCTCGAACAGCGTGGGCGTGCAGGCCAGCAGCGTGCGGCTGGCCAGCATCGGCAGCCCGTCGCGGGCATGGAGCAGCGCGCCGCTCTCGCGCAGCAGCACGGCACCGGCGGTGGCATTCCAGCGGCCCAGGTCGTGGCCCCAGAACGCGTCGATGCGGCCGGCGGCCAGGTAGGCGAGTTCGAGCGCCATCGAGCCGGAGCGGCGCACGCCGCCGAAGCCGCGCAGCACGCGGCCGAACTCGGCGACATAGACCGACATGCGCGGGCTGGCCGGCCGCGGGAACACGGTGGCGGCGATCGCCTCGAGCGCCGGGCGCGGCGGTGCGCAGCGCACGGCAGCGCCGTTGAGCACCGCGCCGCAATCCCGGATCGCGCCGAAGAACTCGTTGCGGCAGGGGTCGTAGATCACGCCGAGCTGGGGTTCGCCGGCCTCGACCAGTGCGATCGAGACCGCGTACTGCGGGTAGCCGCGCAGGTAGTTGGCGCTGCCGTCGAGCGCGTCGACGACCCAGTGCGGGCCGTCGCCATGCCCCGCAGCGCCGGCGCGGGCGCCGCCCTCGTCGACGACGAAGCCGTGCTCGGGGAACTGGCGCAGCACGACCTCGCGGATCAGCGTCTGCGCCTCCTGGTCGATGGCGCGCACCACGTCGGCCGGCGCCTGGTGCGTGATCACCACCTCGGACAGCCGGGAGCGCGATGCCTGCAGGTGGGTGCCGGCCGCATAGGCCGCCTGTTCGGCCGCGCGCGAGGCCTTGTAGAGGTCGGTCATGACAGGCTTCCCGCCGGACGAGAGAGTTGCTGGACGTAGTCGTGGTGCGCGGTGTCGATGATCGACACCCGGTGCTCGACCGGCCGGTCGCCGAACGTGAACGCGGTGCGGCGCACCCGCAGCACCGGCTGGCCGGTGGGCAGACCGAGCACGCGAGCGGCCTGGCGGTCGGCTGCGGTGGCGCGGGCGCGTTCGCTGGCGCGCAGTACGGTGATGCCGAAGTCCGACTGGTAGAGCTGGTAGATCGTGCCGGGCCGCTCACGAAAGCGCCGCTCGGTCAGGCCCTTGAAGAGCGCCGCCGGCAGCGTGAGCCGGTCGTGGATCACCGCGCTGCCTTGCAGGCGCAGGCAATTCTCGATCCGGAACACGGCCTCGCCGGCACGCAGCTGCAGCGCCTGCGCCGGCTCGTCGTCGGCGCGCGCACGCTCGAACGAGACCAGCTCGACCACCGGCGCCTCGCGCAGGCCGTCGGCGCGTTCGACGTGGAAGAACTGGAACAGGAAGCGGTCGGTGCCGTGGGTTGCGACGAAGGTGCCGCGCCCCTGGCGCCGCACCAGGATGTGCTCGGCGGTGAGTTCGTCGACCGCGCGGCGCAGCGTGCCGATCGACACGCCCATCGCGCCGGCGATCTCGGTCTCGCTGGGCAGGGTCTGGCCCGGCGCGCACCCGCCCGATTCGATCGCGGTCAGCAGCGAGCGCTTGACCACCCGGTACAGCGGCATGCCGGCCGCCTCGGGCGAAATGGCCTCGAAAAGAGGGGCGGGCGAAGCGGACGACATGAGGCGGCAGTATACAACTGAGTGACATGTATGAACTAAGTCATATAAATGATAAGAAGGAATGAAGTCCGGCTGGACTGGGTGGTGTAGCAAGGCGCCGGCGCGCCCGGGCTCGATCGCGAGGTGCCACGGATTCAGCCACCGGCAACGGCCCCGGTGGCGGGGCGCGTGCCTTCGACAGGCTCAGGCAGAACGGCGGTTGACCGATCGGTATGGAAGTCGGCGAAACCGTCCCGGGCCGACCGGCGCGGGTGCGGAGCCGGGCCGGCTCGGGCCCGACGGGTCGGCGACGGGCCCGGGCCGCCGCTACGCGGCAGGGCTCGCGGACGGTCGCTGCCCGCACACCGGGCAGCCGCCCGCGCGTTCGACGCCGATCTCGGTCCACTCCATCGTGCGGGCATCGAGCATCTGCAGCCGCCCCACAAGCGACGTGCCCACCCCGGCGAGCAGCTTGAGCGCCTCGGCGGCCTGCACGCTGCCGATGATGCCCACCAGCGGCGCGAACACGCCCATCGTCGCGCAGCGCACTTCCTCGAACACCGCGTCGGGCGGGAACAGGCAGGCGTAGCACGGCGCCGCGGCCTCGCGCGTGTCGTACACCGAGACCTGGCCGTCGAAGCCGATCGCCGCCCCCGCCACCAGCGGCCTGGCGTGGGCCACGCAGGCCGCGTTGACGAGGTGGCGGGTGGCGAAGTTGTCGCTGCAGTCGATCACCACGTCGGCTGCGGCCACCAGGGTGTCCAGGCGCGCCGCATCGGCGCGCTCCTGCAGCGCATGGATGCGCACGTCGGGGTTGAGGGCGTGCATCGTCTGCGCCGCCGAGGCGACCTTGGGCTGGCCGATGCGCGAGAGGTTGTGCGCGATCTGGCGCTGCAGGTTGGTCAGCTCGACGGTGTCGTCGTCGACGATCGTGACCGTGCCGACGCCGGCACTGGCCAGGTACAGCGCCACCGGCGAACCCAGGCCGCCCGCGCCGATCACCAGCGCGTGCGCGCCGAGCAGGCGCTGCTGGCCCTCGATGCCGAGGTCGTCGAGCAGGATGTGGCGCGAGTAGCGCAGCAGCTGGGCGTCGTTCATGGTCGTTCGAGCCTGCAAACGAGAACGCCCGCGGATCGCGCGGGCGTCACGGGTGACCGGCGGGCCCGGTCAGTTGGCCGTGGGCGCCTCGGCCTTGCGCTCGACCGCGGTCTTGCTGACGAGCACCGGCTTGCCCTTGAGCTGGTTCAAGGCCTGCGCGAGCTGGAAGTCTTGCGGGCTGCCGAACTCCGGCGGCGGCTTGATGGGCGCCAGCGCCTGCTTCGCGGCTTCCTCTTCGAGCTTCTTGCGCGCTTCTTCGCGGGCCTTGTCGCGGGCTTCGTCCTTCTGCTCGGGTCCCTGGCCGCTGGCCAGGTGCTTGGCCAGGTCGGCCTCGCGGGTGCGCAGCGCCGCGAACAGATTGCCTTCGGCGGTTTCGTCGAGCATCACGTCGGGCACGATGCCCTTGGCCTGGATCGAGGCACCACTGGGCGTGTAGTAGCGCGCGGTGGTGATCTTCAGCGCGGTGTCGGGCGAGAGCTGGCGCACCGTTTGCACCGAGCCCTTGCCGAAGGTCTGGGCGCCCATGAGCGTGGCGCGCTTGTTGTCTTGCAAGGCGCCGGCGACGATCTCGCTGGCCGAGGCCGAGCCTTCGTTGACGAGCAGGATCAGCGGCACGTGCTTGACGGCCTCCGGCAGGTTGCGCAGCGGGTCGGAGCCGCCGCGGCGCGTGTAGTCGGCCGGCGTGGCCTTGAAGACCTGCTTCGACTCGGGGATCTGGCCGTTGGTCGAGACCACCACCGCGTTGTTCGGCAGGAACGCCGACGCGATCGCGACCGCGCCTTCGAGCAGGCCGCCGGGGTCGTTGCGCAGGTCGAGCACCAGGCCCTTGAGGTTGGGTTGCTGCTTGTAGATGGCTTCGAGCTGGTGCGCGAAATCATCGACCGTGCGGTCCTGGAACTGGCTCACCCGCAGCCAGGCGTAACCCGGCTCGAGGATCTTCGAGCGCACGCTTTGCGTGCGGATCTCTTCGCGCACGATCGTCACCGGGAAGCTGCGGTTCTCGCTCTTGCGGTAGACCATCAGCACGACCTTGGTGTTGGGGTCGCCGCGCATGCGTTTGACGGCCTGGTCGACCGTCAGGCCCTTGACCAGCGTGTCGTCGATCTTGGTGATCAGGTCGCCGCTCTTCAGGCCGGCGCGGAATGCCGGCGAGCCTTCGATCGGGCTGACGACCTTGACCAGGCCGTCTTCCATGCCCATCTCGATGCCGATGCCGACGAAGCGGCCGGTGGTCGCCTCGCGGAATTCCTTGAACGACTTCTTGTCGAAATACTGCGAATGCGGGTCGAGCCCGGACACCATGCCGCTGATCGCGTCGTTGATCAGCTTCTTTTCATCGACCGGGTCGACGTAGTCGGTCTTGATGATGCCGAACACGGCGGCCATCTGCTGCAACTCTTCGAGGGGCAACTGCCCGACGGTATTGCGCGCCGTGGCCTGCAACTGCATGGTGGCGAGCGCCCCGGCGACGACGCCGAGTGCGAGCCATCCTGCGACCTTGAGTTTGGCACCCATCAGCGACCCCTTGTAATGCCCGTTTGCTGCGTGAATCCGGACCGGTTGCGTCCGCGTTAGTCAGTATATTCCGCCAGTTGTGCTGCGAGTTCGCGGGGGGCCAGAAAGTTGCACGCGGCGAGAGGTAATTGGCTCAGGCGCAGCCGACCCGACCGCGGCGCGCCGATGGCTGGCGCGGCGCGTGGTGGGCGAATGTCGTTCTCGGCAATTGCCCGCTCTTCGGCAGAACCCCGTCGCCATCGGAATCCCGGCGCGGCGTCGGGAACCTTAAAGGACAGACCCATGGCCCGCAACACCGCAGTCAGCGCCGACGCCGACGCCCCGCCGATCACGCGCGCGCTGGCGCGCTTCGTCGCCACCCACCCGTCACGCGGCTGGAGCGAGGCGGTCGAGCGCGAAGCCCATCGCACCCTGCTCAACTGGCTCGGCTGCGCGGTCGGTGCGGCCCGCCACGAAGCCACCGAGGCCGCACTCGCCGCGGTGCAGATGCTGCAGCCCGCGCCGCAGGCCACCGTGCTCGGGCGCCGCGAGCGCGTCGACATGGCGAGCGCCGCGCTCGTCAACGGCATCGCCTCGCACACCTTCGACTTCGACGACACCCACCTCAAGACCATCATCCACCCGGCCGGCCCGGTGGCCTCGGCGCTGCTGGCGCTGGCCGAGGTGCAGGGTGCGAGCGGGCGCGCGCTGATCGACGCGCTGGTGCTCGGCATCGACGTCTCGTGCCGCATGGGCAACCTGATGTACCCGGCGCACTACGATCGCGGCTGGCACATCACCGGCTCCACCGGCATGCTCGGCGCGGCCGCCGGCTGTGCGCGCCTGCTCGGCCTGGACGAGCCTCAGACCACGATGGCGCTGGGCATCGCGGCGTCGCAACCGGTCGGCCTGCGCGAGCAGTTCGGAACCATGACCAAGCCGTTGCACCCGGGTGCGGCGGCGCGAGCCGGGCTGATGTCGGCGCTGCTCGCGCGCCACGGCTACACCGCCAGCCCGCGCGCGCTCGAGGCGGCGCGCGGTTACGCGCAGGTGGTCTCGACCGAATGCGCCTGGCACGAGGCCACCGACGAGCTGGGCGCGCGCTTCGAGATCTCGTTCAACAGCTACAAGCCGTATGCCTGCGGCATCGTGATCCACCCGAGCATCGAGGCCTGCGCGCGCCTGCGCGAGCAGGGCGTGAGCCCGGCGCAGATCGAGCGCATCGAACTGAAGGTGCACCCGCTGGTGCTCGAACTCACCGGCAAGAAGGAGCCGGCCGACGGCCTGGCGGCCAAGTTCAGCGTCTACCACGGCTGCGCCGCAGGGCTGGTGTTCGGCTGTGCCGGCGAGGCCGAGTTTTCCGACGCCGTGGTCAACCGGGCCGACGTGGTCGCGTTGCGTCGCAAGGTGGTCGCCAGCGTCGACGCGCGCATCGCCGAAGACGCGGTCGAGGCCACCGCCTGGCTCACCGACGGTCGGCGCGTGCAGGTGGTGGTGGAGCATGCGCTGGGCTCCACCGAGCGGCCGATGAGCGACGCCGCGCTCGACGCCAAGTTCCACGGCCTGGCCGATCCGGTGCTCGGTGCGCCGCGCTGCAACGAGCTGATCGAAGCCTGCCGTGGCGCCGCCAGCGCTCCCGATCTGCGGCGGCTGGCGGCGCTGGCGCAGCCGTAGCGTCTGCGCCGCGGCGATGGCGCCGCGTGCGCGCGTGCCACGCCATTGGCGTCGGCGCCGAGCCGGTGGGTTGACCAGCACCCACGCGGGTGGCTTCCAACCCACCCATCCAAATTGCGCCGCCTGCTACCGCGCCACGCGGCGCCCCGCCACGGCGGCACCAGCGCGCGGCGCCGGCGACGTCGCGCCCGCGAGTTGGGTCTGACGCGACCCTCCCCACGTTCTGGGGATCGGGGCACTTTGCCCAGCGCGATCAAGCACTTGCCGCACATCGATCGGTTGGCACCGAGATTGCAATTGAACCCGGGGAGTTCTCCGGACGAGAGGCCATGCATGCGGCTGACGAAGGCGTGGTGGAAGCGGTTGCCGTCGCGATCACGAACCACCTCCAGAGCCACCCCCTCGCCGCCGATTCGGTCGACGGCGTGGCGCGCTGGTGGTTGGGTGCCGCGCATGCCGGCGTGACGGTGGCGCAGGTCGAGCGCGCGCTGAACCTGCTGGTGGCGCGGCACGCGATGCGCCGCCTCAGATTGGCGGACGGAGTGTTTCTGTATTCGCAAGTGCCGCCGACCCGGCAGTGAGTTCCCGCTGAACACGTGGAAATGACCGACACACAAGGAGCCCGCCATGCCAGCTGCCCTTTCCTACCCCGGCGTCTACATCGAAGAGCTGCCCAGCGGGGTGCGCACGATCACCGGCGTGGCCACGTCGATCACCGCGTTCGTCGGACGCGCGCTGCGCGGTCCCGTCGACGACCCGCTGCGCATCTACAGCTTTGCCGACTTCGAACGCAACTTCGGCGGGCTGTGGGCCGACAGCACGATGTCGTACGCCGTCAACCAGTATTTCCAGAACGGCGGGTCCGACGCGATCATCGTGCGCCTGCACAACGGCGCATTGACCGGCAGTGCCGGCGTCGCGCTCTCCGCTGGCGGACCCGCCGTGTTCACCGCCGCGTACCCCGGCGGGTGGGCGGCCCGGGTGCGCATCCGCATCGACCTCGATCTCGACCCGGACGTGGTCGCCGCGAATCCGGCCAACACGATGTTCAACCTGAGCGTCAAGGACCTCGCCGCCGGCACGATCGAGCAGCACCGCAACCTGTCGATCAGCGCGACGCACCCGCGCTTCGCCACCGCGGTGCTGAAGCAGGCGAGCCAGCTGCTGCGCGGCCCCGCCACGATCGCCGCGCAGCCCACCGCCAGCGGCGCGCCGGCGGCCACCGCGACCGATCCGTTCGACGACCCGAGCGCCACCGCGATGACGGTCGGCGCCAACCCGGACGGCAGTGCCATCACCGCCACGCAGCTCCATTCCGGCGTCAACCTGCGCGCCAACAAGCAGGGCCTGTATCAGCTCGAAAAGGCCGACCTGTTCAACCTGCTCGTGATCGCGCCCTACACCGCCGACACCGACCTCGCCAAGGCCGACTGGGACGCGGTGGTGAGCTACGCGCACGATCGCCGCGCGATGGTGCTGGTGGACGCGCCGTCGAGCTGGGCCAACGCCTCGGCCGCGACCACCGCGGGTGCGATCGTCGGCGTGGCCAGCCGCAACGAGAACGCGGCGATGTTCTTCCCGCGCCTGCAGTTCAGCAACCCGCTGCACGACAACCGCATCGAGCCGTTCGCGCCGAGCGGCGCGGTCGCCGGCGTGATGGCGCGCACCGATGCGAACCGCGGCGTCTGGAAGTCACCCGCGGGCATGGATGCGACGCTGTCGGGCGTGCAGTCGTTGAGCGTCAACCTCAACGATCCCGAGAACGGCGCGCTCAACCAGCTCGGCGTGAACTGCGTGCGCAACTTCCCGAACACCGGGCCCACCGTGTGGGGCGCGCGCACGCTGAAGGGCGCCGACAGCATCGCCAGCGAATGGAAGTACCTGGCCGTGCGGCGCATGGCGTTGTTCCTGGAGGAAAGCCTGTACCGGGGCATGCAGTGGGTCGTGTTCGAGCCCAACGACGAGCCGCTGTGGGCCCAGATCCGCCTGAACATCGGCGCGTTCATGCAGACGCTGTTCCGCCAGGGCGCGTTCCAGGGCGCTTCGCCCAAAGACGCGTACTTCGTGCGCTGCGACGGCACCACGACCACCCAGACCGACATCAACCTGGGCATCGTCAACGTCATCGTCGGCTTCGCGCCGCTCAAGCCCGCCGAGTTCGTCGTCATCAAGCTGCAGCAGATCGCCGGCGACATCCCCACCTGACGGTTGGGCCCGCCCCGGATCCCCGTTCAAGGAGAGCATGAATGGCACAGTTCTCAGTCAACGCCCAGCGCTTCGACCCGTACAAGAACTTCAAATTCCGCGTCAAGTGGGACGGCCGATACGTGGCGGGCATCAGCAAGGTCAGCGCACTCAAGCGCACCACCGAGGTCGTCAAGCACCGCGACGGCGGCGACCCGAGCAGCAGCCGCAAGTCGCCGGGGCGCACCGAGTTCGAGGCCATCTCGCTCGAGCGCGGCGTCACGCACGACAAGGAATTCGAGCAGTGGGCCAACAAGGTCTGGAACTTCGGTGCGGGCCTCGGCGCGGAGTCGTCGCTGAAAGACTTCCGCAAGGACCTGATCATCGAGCTCTACAACGAGACCGGCCAGCTCGTCATCTCGTACAAGGTGTTCCGTGCCTGGGTCTCGGAGTTCCAGGCGCTGCCCGATCTCGACGCCAACGCCAATGCGGTGGCGATCCAGCACATCAAGCTGGAAAACGAAGGCTGGGAACGCGACACATCGACCGTCGAGCCGACCGAGATTTCGTTCACCGAGCCGGGTTGAGCGTTCGCGCCCGATTGACCATGATCGCCGCCAATGCCCACGGCCTGCTGCACGTCTGGGAGGCGCAGCGATGCGCGCACCCGGTCGTGCGCGCCTTGCACGTGCTGGCCGCGGCCCGGCCCGAGCGTGGCTGGAGCGACTGGCTGCACGCGCCGATCGGCGAGCGCGACGCCGCGCTGCTGAACCTGCACGAGAGCCTGTTCGGCGCTGAACTGCACACCACGGCGGCGTGCCCGTGCTGCGGCGACCGGCTCGAATCGGAGTTCGAGGTGGCCGACGTGCGCAGCGAGTCGGCGGCGCAGCCACCCGCGCCGCGCGGCGTGTGGCTGCAACTGCAACTGCAGGGCTATGCGGTCGACTACCGCCTGCCCAACAGCGACGACCTGCTGCAGGTCACCGCGCAGCGCGGCGATGCGCAAGATGCCGCGCTGCGGTTGATGCGCCGCTGCGTGAGCCGTGCCCGGCTTGGCGGCGACGAGATCGATGCGGCTGCGTTGCCCGAGGCCGTCGCCGCGAGCCTGAGTGCCGAGATGGCCCGGCAAGACCCCGACGCCGAACTGCGCATCACGCTCGTGTGCCCGGCCTGCGGCGCGTCGGCGCAGACGCACTTCGACATCGTCACCTACTTCTGGAGCGAGTTCGACGACTGGGCGCAGCGCGTGCTGGCCGACGTGCACGTGCTGGCGCGCGCCTATGGCTGGAGCGAGGACGCGGTCCTCGCACTGAGCCCGGCGCGCCGGCAGATCTACCTCGACATGGTGGGTGCGTGAGCTTGCCCGGCCGCCGGACCGGTGAACTCACCTCAGCGCGAAGCACGGAGCTTGCCCGATGAACGGCTTTCTCGACGTCCTGATCGCGCGCACCGAAGGGCGTCTGCCGGTGCTCGAACGCCGCGTGCGCGGGCTGTTCGAGCCGCCGGCGGGCGCGCTGGCGGCGTCGCTCGACCTCGGCAGCGTCGCGGCCACACCGCTCGCGCCCCATGGCGATCCGCGCTCGGCGCCGGTGGCCGCGGCCGGGGCAACGCGCAAGCCGGCCCTGGGCCCGGTGCCGCACGCCAGCACGTCGAGCGGCGAGCCTGCGGCGCGCGTGGGCGCGATGTTGCGGCCCGAGCCTGCCGCGCCGCATGGTCCGCGGCCCGCTTCGGTGCCGGGCGACGTGCGCCGAGCCGCCGAGGCGGCGCCCTCGCACGACCGACCGCCGGCCCGCCCGCGGCCCGCGGCTGTGCTCCCCGACGACGTGCCCGCGCCGCGCCGCCCAAGCGCCGAGGTGCTGCCTGTGGCGGCACCGGCCGAGCGCGCCATGAAGTACGGCGAGTTCGCGGCGGCAAGGTCGATCGGCTCGCTGCAGCCCCCCACCGGGCCGGTGCCGCGCGCCGCCGTGGAACTGGCCCGGTTGCAGGACCACGCGGCCGTGCGCCGCGACGCGCCATTCGCTGCCGCAGCGGCACCTGCGCCGGTGCCGGTGCAGATCAGCATCGGCCGCGTCGAAGTCCGCGCCGTGCAGGCCCCTCCCGAGCTGCCGCGCGCCGGCGGGCCGGCGGCGCCGCGCCTGTCGCTCGACGCCTACCTGCGCCAGCGCAACGGGGCGGTGCGATGAGCAGCGCACTGGCGATCGCCGCCGTCACCGCGTCGCTGAAAGACCTGCTCAACGACGGCCTGATGGACCACGACCTGTCGACCCTCGGCAGCTTTGCCGTCACCGCGCAGCCGCCCGACCGCGTGACCACCGGCGCCACCGAGAACAACCAGCTCAACCTCTTTCTGTACCAGGTCACCGCCAACATGGGCTGGCGCAACGTCGACCTGCCGTCGCGCGGCCGCGACGGCACGCGCCTCACGTCGCCGCCGCTCGCGCTCGACCTGCACTACCTGCTGACCGCCTACGGTGCCCAAGACCTGAACGCCGAGGTGCTGCTCGGCTATGCGATGCAGGTGCTGCACGAGAACCCGGTACTGACACGCCAGCAGCTGCGCACCGCGCTCGGCGCGCCGGCGCCGGTCGATGGCACGCTGCTGCCCGGCCCATTCGGTTCGCTTTCGGCGATCGACCTGGCCGACCAGGCCGAGCAGATCAAGCTGACCCCGGTGTACCTCGGCGCGGACGACCTGTCCAAGCTGTGGACCGCGATGCAGGCGCGCTACCGGCCGTCGATGGCGTATTCGGTGTCGGTGGTGCTGATCCAGACCCAGGGTGGCGGCCGTGCGGCGCTGCCGGTGCTCAAGCGCGGCGCCGACGACCGCGGCCCGCTCGCGCAGGCGGCGCCGGCGCCGCTCCT
>JAGWTP010000071.1 GCA_028868895.1 Burkholderiales bacterium | reverse complement strand
GCCCCGGTGGCACATGACGCGGGCCTTCGACAGGCCAGTCCTGAGCAACGTCGAAGGGCTCGGGCCGAACGGTCCTTGACCGAACGGCTCGGGGTCAGGGCCGGCCGGGGCGCAGCCGAAGGCCGGCGTCGGCCTCGTGGCTCGATGCGCTGGCCGCTGCTTCTTTGAGTCGCGCGCGCCCGCCTTTTTCGGCCCAGGTGCGGGTCCAGCGGATCTGCACGAAGCGCAGCATCACCAGCATGGCCGCGGCAAGTACCGCGAACGCGACGAAGCCCCAAAGGTAGGTGCCGGTCAACTGCTTGGACTGGCCCATCGCGTTCGGGACGAAGCCGCCACCGAGTGCGCCGATCTCGCCGATCATCGAGCCCGCCACCGCGGTCGACAGCGGCCAGCGCAGCGGCACCAGCTGGAACAGCGCGCCGTTGCCCGCGCCGAGCGCCGCAAAGCACAGCATGAATAGCAGCGTGGTGATGGTGAGCGACTGGCCCGCCAGCCCGCACAGCACCAGCGTGGCGATCACCCCGATCAGCACACCGCTGAGCGTGTTGATGCCGCCGACGCGGTCGGAGACGTAGCCACCGACCACGCGCACCGCCGAACCCATCAGCGTGGCCAGCATCGTGAGCTGGCCGGCCTGCACCTTGGTGACCTTGAACTGGTCGTAGAAGTAGGTCGGCAGGAAGCTCGCCAGGCCGATGAAGCCGCCGAAGGTGATGACGTAGATCAGGCTGAAGGCCCAGCCGTCCTTCTCGAACAGGCAGGCAATATGGTCGCGAAAGGTCTGGTGCGCCTCGCGGTCGGGTGGCTCCTTGGCCGCGAACCACATCACCGCCATCGGCAACAGCATGGTCGCCGCGGCCAGCCCGTAGACGGTGGTCCAGCCGTACTTCATCGCCAGCGGCGGTGCGAACAGCACCGCGAGCACGGTGCCGGAGTTGCCCGCGCCGGCGATGCCCATCGCCAGGCCCTTGTACCTGGGCGGGAACCAGCCCGAGCCGAGCGACAACGCCACGCCGAAGCTGCCTCCGGCAATGCCCAGCAGCACACCCATCGCCAGCACCTGGTCGTGGCTGTTGACGAAGCCGTAGCCATAGAGCAGCGCCACGACGATCAACCCCATCTCGACCATCGCCGCGTTCTTGCGGCCGATGTATTGCGACAGCACGCCGAGCGGGAATCGCATCAGCGCGCCGGCGATGATCGGCACCGACACCATGAAGCCCTTCTGCGCCGCGTCGAGATGGAAGGCCTCGCTGATGAACGGCGCCATCGCGCCGTTCAGCACCCAGATCGCGAACGTGAAATCGAAATACAGGAACGAAGCAAACAGCGTCGGCGCGTGCCCCGCTTTCAGGAAGGTCTTGAAGGCCACCATGGGATTCCTTTGCGTCGAGCCCTCTCCCCCCGAAACGTGGGTGGGCTCGGGATCGACTAATGCGAATCCCGTGCCAGCCATCCGTGGTGCGGCTTGCCGGGGTATCCGGGCGGGCCCGGGCGGCGCCGATGTGAGGTCGATTGCGCACAACCGAGCTAGCACAGGCGGCGCGGGAAGTTATCATCAACTTAGGGGGTGCGCTGCCATTGGTCTTTGTGGTGCTTGCCATTGCCAAGCGCCGAGAAGAAGATGAAACATCGGGTTTGGCGTCCTGCCAAAGTTGCCTGGGGGATCTGGATTCCATGAACGAGACGACACAGGCTTTGCTGCAGGAACGCACCGAGTTGGCGCACAACCTGGCGCGTTCGCTCGGCACCGATGCCGCCGCGCTAACCGGCGCGTTTCTCGAGACGCTCGACCGTGTGAACGTGCTGCTGTCGATCAAGGACGTGGCGTCGGGCCGTTACGCGCATGCCAATGCGCGCATGGCCGAACTGTTTGGCCGCACGCCTGCTGCATTGATCGGCAGCACCGACGCCGATCTGATGGAGCCGGCGCAGTACGCCGCGATGCGCAGCGCGGAGCAGGCCGCACTGGCGCATGGCGCCCCGACATTGAGCGAGCACCGCATCGAGCGCGATGGCCGCAAGCGCGAATTCAGCGTGACGCGCATGGCGTTGCCGCGTGCCGATGGCTCGGCCGCGCGGCATGTGCTCGGGGTGTGGGTCGAACAGACCACCGCCCACCAGCGCGAGCAGCAACTCCAGCAGGCATTGGCGCAACTCGAGCAGCAGCAGGTGGCCGCCGAGGCATTGCGCCGCGAGACGCAGGACCAAACCCTGCGCGACAACGCCACCGGCCTGTACCAGCGCGTGCACTTCGACGACCAGTTGCGCCGCGAGGTCGACCTCTCGTCGCGTGAGCACCGCGAGTTTGCGCTCGTGTCGATCGCGCTCGACCCGTTCAGCCAGGCCGTCAACGCGTTGGGCAGCGGCGCGCGCGCGCGCGTGCTCGAAGCGCTCGGCCGCCTGCTGCGCGGCAACACGCGCGCGATGGACGCGTCGTGCCGGCTCGACGAAGAGCGCTTCGCGGTGCTGCTGTCGGGTGTCGGTCTGGCCACCGCGCATTCGCGCATGGAAAGCCTGCGCCGCCAGTGCGCCACCCAGATCGTCGTGCTCGAAGGCCACGACCTGGGATTCACGGTGTCGATGGGCGTGGCGAGTTTCCCGCACACCGCGCACAGCGGCGAAAGCCTGATGCAGGCGGCCGACACGGCACTGCGCGAAGCGCAAAGGCGCGGCGGCAATCACGTGGCGCTGGCAAGCATCCGCTTCGACCTCGGCAGCGCCTGATCGACCGCGCCAGCCCGGGCCGGCATAGTCCGGTCTCGCCCGTGGCTCAGGCGCCGGTGGCCGCCTTGTAGATCATCGTCGCGGCCAGAGCGAGCAACAGCACCGCGAAGCCGCGCTGCAGATGCCGCCGTTGCAGCCGGTGCGCGGTGCGCGCTCCGAGCGGCGCCATCAGCACGCTGGCGGCCGAGAGCGTGACCAGCGCCGGCAGGTACAGGAAACCCAGCGCGCCGGGCGGCATGCCCTGCAGCGACCAGCCGGCGATGATGTAGCCCACCGTGCCGGCCAGCGCGATCGGGAACCCCAGCGCTGCCGAGGTCGCCACCGCGTTGTGCACCTTCACGTTGCACCAGGACATGAACGGCACCGAGATGAACGCGCCGCCGGCGCCGACCATCGAGGCAAGCATCCCCATCACGGCGCCGGCACCGAACATGCCTGCCGCTTGCGGCAACTGGCGGGTTGGCTTCGGCTTGCGATCGAGCAACATTTGCATGGCGGAGAAGCTCACGAACACGGCGAAGAACACTGCGAGGACGGGTGAGGGCAAGGCCTTGGCGAGCTGCGCGCCCACGACCGAGCCCAGCACGATGCCGGGCGCCAGCGATCGAACCACGGGCCAGAGCACCGCGCCGCGCCGGTGATGCGCACGCAGCGAGGCGATCGACGTGAAGCAGATCGTCGCCAACGCGGTGGCGATCGCCATCTTCACGACGTATTCCGGCGGTACGCCTTTGTTCGACAGCAGCAGCGTCAGGAACGGCACCATCAGCATGCCGCCGCCGACCCCCAGCAACCCGGCGAGAAAGCCGGTGCACGAGCCCAGAATCAAGAGTTCGGCAATGCCCTGCCAGCCCAGACCAAAGTTCATCAAGGGCCCAGCAGCGCGAGCACCGCACGCCACTCGGCGGCGCTGACCGGCGTGATCGAGAGCCGGTTGCCGCGCTTGAGCAACTGCATCGACGCCAGCGCCGGCGTCGAGCGCATCTCGCTCAGCGCCAGCAAGCGGGTCTTGCGCACGAGCTTCACGTCGACGTGCACCCAACGCGGTGCAGCGGGTGACGACTTCGGATCGAAATACGGGCTGTGTGGATCGAACTGGGTCGCGTCGGGGTACGCCGGACGAACGACTTCGGCGAGGCCGGCAACGCCCGGCTCGGCGCACGACGAGTGATAGAACAGCACGCCGTCGCCGACGCGCATCTCGTCGCGCATGAAATTGCGCGCCTGGTAGTTGCGCACGCCAACCCATGGCACGGTCTGCGCGGGGGCGCTTGCGAGGTCGTCGATCGAGCACTCGGTGGGCTCGCTCTTCATCAGCCAATGCATCTGGTCAGCCCGGTGGCCCTGGTGGCCGCGCACGGTGACGTGCGGGGCATGTGGATGGGGAGCAGTGAAGGTAGGTGTCCGCCGCGAACCGTGAGCCGCATTCCTGAACCCAGGCAGTTCAGGTGGGCGAGGTCAGCCCGGCTTCGGGTTCATCTGACGCGAGACGATCACACCAGCCGGGCGATGTTCCAAGCCCTTGCTCATACGAGCATCGGTTCAAGGAAATATAAGACTCACGCGGATGCGACGGACGAACTCATTCTATGCCTGCAACCTCGGGCACCGCGACCCGTTCAGAGCAATTGCCCGTCGGCGCCGAGGGCATGGTCGAGCCGGGCGATCAGCGCGTCGAGGTCGACCGCGCCGCCCTCGCGTGCAGGCGCAGCCGCGCCATCTTGCGGTGCGCGCGCCGGTGGCCGGCCGGCGAGCGCGTAGGCGAGGTTCAACGCTGCCAGCACCGCGATGCGTTCGCGAGCCTTGACCTTGCCGGCGTCGCGGATCGCGCTCATCTCGCGATCGACGTTGCCGACGGCCTCCAGCAGCTCAATTTCGCCGCCATCGGGGCAGCCGAGCAGGTAGCTCTGGCCGAGGATCGTGACTTCCATCTGCTTCATGGTGTTGCGGCCCTCTTGCCATCGGCAGTGCCATCGGAATTGTCGTGCTCGGCCGCTGCCACCGGCTCGACCGGCAAACGTTCGAGCAGCGCGTCGATACGAGCCCTCGCCGCGTTCAGGCGCGATCGCAGGTTGTCGCGTTCGTGTGTCACCGCCGCCAGTTGCTGTGCGAGCAGCGCCGTGGTGCGCTGCAACTCGGCATGCCGCAAGAGCAGGCGCTCGACCCGGTCGGCGAGGTCTTCGATCTTCGACATGGTGGGTGGCGGTGGGGGTGGGGTGAACGACGATTGTAGAGGTCACCCCTGCTTACAATGCGCGCTGTTGGTGCCCGTGCCGGCGTTCCTCCGGCACAGTTAAACGGGAAGCAGAAGGAAGTCACATCTGAACGGTGTGGCACCCGAATCTGCGCTGCCCCCGCAACGGTACGGCGGACGAAGCGCGGTGTCGCGGACACCGGCTTCCGCTCTTGCGCACACACCACTGAAGGCCACCGGCTTTCGGGAAGGTCGCAAGGGTTGCTCTGCCAGCCCGGATACCGGCCAACGAGGCGGCGCGCTGTGCAAGCAGCGCGCCATGAGGTGCACGCCCGCGGGGAAGCTGGCGCGCACGACTTCGTTCAGTGAGCCGCTCCCATGTTCCTTTCCACTCCGGTGCACCTCGCACCCCGTCACGTGCGTGCCCGTTCGGCCGCGCGCCGATTCATCGTCATCTCGTTCGGTGCGGCCTGCACCGGCACACTGGCGCAATCCGGCGTGCCGGCGGCGCTGCGCCTGCAGGATGTCAGCGTGTCGGCGACGCGCTTCGCCGAGCGCGCGGCCGACCTGCCGTTCGGGGTCAGCGTGCTGACCGCTGCGGAGATCCAGGCGACTGGCGTCACGACCGTCAACGACGCCATCATGAAGCTGCTCGGCGTGCCGGGGCGCCTCGACCTGTCCGGCGGGAACAACTACGGGCTCGACCTGCGCGGTTTCGGGGCGACTGCCGACAGCAACCAGGTCGTCGTCGTCGACGGCATCCGCATCAGCGAGGCCGACCAGAGCAGCCCGCGGCTGGACGGCATCCCGATCGACACGGTCGAACGCATCGAGGTCATTCGCGGCAGCGGTGCGGTGCTTTACGGTGAAGGTGCCACCGGCGGCGTGATCGTGATCACCACCAAGGCCGGCGCCGTCGTGGCCCGCAAGAGCCAGGCCGATCTCTACGCCGCCGCCGGCAGCTACGGACTGCGCGAAGGGCGCGGCGCCGGCACGCTCGTGGCCGGCAACTTCTCGCTCGACGTGGCCGCCAACCAGCGCAACGCCGACAACCACCGCGACAACTTTCGCTCACACAACGATGGCACCTCGCTCGTCGGTCAATGGCGCAACGAGTGGCTGCGTGTGGGCGTGCGCCACGCCACCGATCACCTCGACAGCGGCCTGCCGGGCGCGCTGACCACGGCGCAGTACCAGGCCGATCCCCGCCAGGCCAGCACGCCGCTGGATTCGGGCAGCATCCGCAACCGCCGCAGCAGTGTGTTCGCGCAGGCCGCGCTCGGCGACTGGCAGATCGGCGTCGATGCCGGCTGGCGAGCCAAGTCGCTGACGAGCAATTACGTCAGCGGCGGCTACAGCTATGACTACGACGTCGACGCGAGCACCTACGCCTTGCGGGCCCGCAACGAGGCCAGGTTCGGCGCGGTGCGCAACAGCCTCGTCACCGGCATCGACCACGACGCCTGGCAGCGCACGGTGGCGGGTGCGTCGGGCTCGGTCTCGAACCAGCACGCGCAGGCGTACTACCTGCGGGACGAGGTCACGCTCGCCGGTGGCACGCGCCTCAGCGCCGGGGGGCGCAGCGAGCGCATCACCAAGGACAACTCCGCCGCCACCGCGGCCATCGACCAGCACGCCCAGGCCTGGGAGATCGGCATCGTGCAGCCGGTCGGTTCCGGCGTTTCGGTGTACGCCCGCGTGGGACGCAGTTTTCGGCTGGCCAATGCCGACGAGTTCGGGTTCACCACGCCGGGTCTGTCGCTGAAGACACAGACCTCGCGCGACACCGAACTGGGTGCGCGCTGGAGCCACGACGGGGGTCGCGTCGAGCTGCGCCTGTACCGCAGTGCGCTGACCGACGAGATCGGCTACGACCCGAACGCGGTCGGCCCGAGCAGCGCATTCGGCTTCAACGGTGCCAACGTCAACTTCGATCCGACGCGCCGCCAGGGCGCCGAGTTCGAGATGGCGCAAGCCGTCGGCGGCGGCGTCAACTTGCGCGTGAACGCGGCGACGCGCAGTGCCCGCTTCAGCGCCGGGCCGTACGCGGGTCGCGACGTGCCGCTGACGCCGCGCCACACCTACGCGCTGCGCGCCGACTGGTCGCCCGCGCCGGGTCACCGCATCGACGGCGGTGTGAACTACGTGTCGTCGCAAAGCCCCGACTTCGACAATGCCTGCCGCATGCCGAGCTACACCACCGCCGACCTGCGCTACGCCTACCAGTGGCGCATGGCCGAGCTGGCGTTGGGGGTGAACAACCTGACCGACGCCAAGTACTACACGCAGGCGTTCGCCTGTGTGAACGGTGCTGTCGGTTCGATCTACCCCGAGGCCGGGCGCGCAGTGACGGCGTCGCTGCGGTTGCACTTCTAGCGGCGGGCACGATGGTGCCGCTGGCGCGGTCGATTGCGGCGCTGCTGCTCGCGGTGCTGTTGCCGATCGCCGCGCAGGCGCGCATCACGCTGCACGACGACCGCGGCGCGACGCTGGTGCTGGCCGCGCCGCCGCAGCGCATCGTCAGCCTGCTGCCGTCGTTCACCGAGAGCGTGTGCGCGCTCGGGGGCTGCGCGTGGCTGGTGGCCACCGACCGCTACTCGAACTGGCCGGCGAGCGTGCGCGCATTGCCCAAGCTCGGCGGCGTCGACGACGCGCAGATCGAGCGCATCGTCGCGCTGCACCCGGCGGTGGTGCTGGCCGCACCGTCGGCCCGTGGCGTCGACCGGCTCGAAGCGCTCGGCGTGAAGGTGCTGGTGCTCGAGTCGCGCGATCTGGCGGATGTGAAGCGCACCTTGAGCGTGCTGGCGCAGATGCTGGGCACGCCGGCGCAGGCCGCGCGCGTGTGGTCCGGCATCGAGCGCGACGTGCGCGCCGCGGCCGCGCGGGTGCCCGCGGCGCTGCGCGGCCGGCGCGTCTACTTCGAGGTCGATGCGACGCCGTATGCGGCGGGCGCGGGCTCGTTCATCGGCGAGTTGCTCGCTCGCATGGGCCTGGCCAACGCCGTTCCCGCCGCGCTCGGACCGTTCCCGAAGCTGAACCCGGAGTACGTGGTGCACCTGCAACCCGACGTCGTGATGGCGTCCGCGCAAGACCTGGCCACGATGCCGGGCCGGCCCGGCTGGGGCGCGCTGAACGCGTTGCGCGACGGCCGCACCTGCGGCTACACGAGTGCGCAATTCGAACTGCTGACCCGCTCCGGACCGCGCCTGGGTGAGGCCGCGTCGATGTTGGCCGACTGCCTGGTTTCGATCGGCGCGAAACCTGCCGGGTCGTCGATCGCCGCTTACCCCGCCGCATCGAAGGGGCGCTGATGGCAGAGTCCGACCGCCAGCGCCGCCACCGCCTCGCACTCGGCCTCGTGCTGATCACGCTGGCGTTGTTCGTCGCCGGCCTGGCTGCCGGCAGCGACGGCTGGTCGCTGACGGGTCTGGTGCAGACCTGGAGCGGGCCCGACGGTGCGCTCATCGTCGGCCAGATCCGCGCGCCGCGCACGCTGGGTGCATGGCTCACCGGGGCGCTGCTCGGCCTGGCCGGGGCGATCGCACAGGGGCTGTTCCGCAACCCGCTCGCCGACCCGTACCTACTCGGCTCGGCCTCGGGCGCGTCGCTGGGCGTGGTGCTGGTGCTCGCGGCGAGCGCGCTCGGCGGCCACGCGATCAGCCTGGCGAGCGCCGATGCGCTGGCCCGCTTCGGCCTGGTCGGCGCCGCTTTTGCCGGCGCGTTGCTCGGCGTGCTGCTCACATTCACGCTCGCGCGTGGCGCGCAGCAGACAACGCGGCTGCTGCTGGCTGGCGTGGTCGTCGGCGTGGTGCTGTCGGCGCTCAGCGATCTCGTCACCACCGCAGCGCCCGAGGCGCTGCGGGGCCGCCAGGCCTTTCTGCTCGGCAGCACCGGGTTCCTGGGCTGGAGCGGTTGCGCGGTGCTGGCGATCGGCCTGGCACTTGCGCTGCCGCCCAGTTGGCGCCTGGCGCGCGCGCTCGACGCGTTGACGCTCGGCGCCGACAGCGCGACCAGCCTCGGCCTGGCGTTGCCGCGCATCCGCTTCGCGCTGGTGGCGGCGCTGGCGCTGGCCACCGGGCTGGCGGTGTCGCAGGCCGGTCTGATCGCGTTCGTCGGGCTGGTGGCGCCGCACCTGGTGCGCCGCTTCGCGCCGGCCACGCACGGCTACACGCTGATCGCGAGCGCGGCGGCGGGCGGCGTGCTGCTGCTGACGGCCGACGTGCTGGCGCGCACCGTGATCGCGCCGCAAGAGCTGCCGGTCGGCGTGCTCACGGCATTGCTCGGCGGCGGCTACCTGATCTGGTTGCTCCATTGCAGGCGGCCGGCATGACGACGCTGTGCGCCGATGGCATCAGCGTGGCGCTGGGCAGCACCCAGGCCCTGCGCCACGTGAGCCTGGCAGTGCAGCCGGGCTGGACCGCGATCGTCGGCCCCAACGGTGCCGGCAAGTCGACGCTGCTGCGCGTGCTGGCCGCCTTGCAGCGGCCCGATGCGGGCACGGTGACGCTGGATGGCAAGCCGCTCGCGCAGTGGCCGCCGCGCGAGCGCGCGATGCGCCTGGCCTGGCTGGCCCAGCAGGGCGACGCGAGCGGCGAGTTGACGGTGCGCGAGGTCGTGCACCTCGGCCGGCTGCCCCACCTCGGACTGTTCGCTGCACCGCGGGCGGACGACGAGGCCCTGGTCGATCAGGCCCTGGTCGACGCCGAATGCAGCGTGTGGCAACACCGCCGGCTGAATGAACTTTCGGGTGGCGAGCGCCAGCGCGTGCTGCTCGCGCGGGCGCTTGCGGTGCAGGCGCCGCTGCTGCTGCTCGACGAGCCCACCACCCACCTCGACCCGCCCCACCAGGTTGCGCTGGCGCGGCTGGTGCGGCGCCAGGTGCGCGCCGGTGTCACGGTGGTCAGCGTGCTGCACGACCTGTCGCTCGCGTTGCTGGCCGATCGCCTGGTGGTGCTGGACCGTGGCCGCCTGCGCGCCGAGGGTGGGCGCGACGACCCGGCGCTGCACGCCACGCTGATCGAGGTGTTCGGTGGCGCGATCCGCATCGAGCTCTACGGCGCGCACTGGATCGCGATCCCGGATCTCGAACTGTGAGCCCGAGCCGGCGGATCGCCGAACGCTACTTGTCGGGTGGCTCCGGCTCCAGCGGAATCGGCATCGTTGCCAAGCGGTTCGGCGTGCTGGTTTCCCACAGTGCGCCCGGTGTCGTGTCGATCGACGCGGTGACCACGTGCATCAGCGTCAGGCTCGCGCGTGCGGAGATCCTGCGCAGCGATTGCAGCTGACGCTGCGTCCAGGTGCCCGGCTCGCCGAGTTGCTCACAGCTGAAGGTGCCGAACAGCACGCCATTGACCGAGAAGCCGATGTCCATCAGCGACACGACCTTCGAGGCGTCGAAGTAGTCGCGCAACGGGCCGGCGCTGATGGCGTCATTGCGCGCTGCGATCACGCTGCCGTCGCGCTGCAGGCGCTCGTGGTACGCGGCGCCGCCGGCTTGCTGGATGTCGATGGCAGTGATCATGTGGTCGGTCGCCGCGTCGTACATCGCCACGCAACGCAGTGCGCGGCCTTCGGCGGTGTCGACGAACACGCGCAGTCCGGCTCTTGCGCAGCCGACCTGCGCCGCAACGTAGCGCAGCATTTGCTCCAGGTATTGCGCACTGTCGATCTCGCCGCGTTCGAGGCGGCCGGAGATGACCTGCAATTCGGATTGGACTGACATCGCCAATTATGAAATGGGTGCCGCGCGCGACCGGATCATGACCGTCATGTCCGCGTGGGCGGCAGGGGGGCCGCCCGAGGGGGCGCGATGGCCGGGAACGCATCGCACCAGGATGAAACGGCACAACGCTCGCACAGCGGGCGGCGCGCCTGGCACACATAGCGACCATGCAAGATCAGCCAGTGGTGTGCGTCGACAAGGTACTGCGCGGGCACGCGCTCGAGCAATGTCAACTCCACCGCCAGCGGTGTCTTGCCGGTGGCCAGCCCGGTGCGGTTGCCGACGCGGAAGATGTGCGTGTCCACCGCGCAGGTGGGCTCGCCGAACGCCACGTTGAGCACCACGTTTGCGGTCTTGCGGCCCACACCCGGCAGGGCCTCGAGCGCTTCACGAGTGCGTGGTACCCGGCCGCCGTGCCGCTCGACCAGGATGGCGCAGGTTGCTAGCAGGTTCTTCGCCTTGGTGCGAAACAGGCCGATGGTGCGGATGTATTCGGTGAGTGCTGGAAGCCCGAGCGCGAGCATGCGCTCGGGCGAGTTCGCCACCGCGAACAAGCGGCGCGTGGCCTTGTTGACACTGACATCGGTGGCTTGCGCCGAGAGCAGCACCGCCGCGAGCAACTCGAATACGTTGGTGTATTCGAGCTCGGTTTCAGGCTGCGGGTTGGCGGCCTTCAGTGCGGCGAAGAAAGGCTCGATGTGTCCGGCGTTCATCGGCGGTGGAACGTCCGGGTGGCGATCGTCATGGCGTCGTCGATCACCGGTCTCGCGCATCCGGCATGCGCGCAGCCAGCCGCCGGGTCTCTTCGAGGGCGTCGCGTTGCAGCCGCTGCCGGTGCCAGTCGTGTCGGCTGCGCGCCTGCCGCGCCTGCGGCTCGCTCCACGCCTGCCAGCCGGTGCGTTCGCCACTGGCGGGCACCAGCGCGATGCAATCGACCGGGCAGGCCGGCAGACACAGTTCGCAGCCGGTGCATTGCGCATCGATCACGGTGTGCATCAGCTTGGGGCCGCCGACGATGCAGTCGACCGGGCAGGCCGTCAGGCACAGCGTGCAGCCGATGCACCAGGCCTCGTCGATGACCGCGCGCCGACGCGCCGACTCGACCCCGTGCTGCGGGTTCAACGCCAGCGCCGGTCGGCCGGTGAGGGCGGCGAGCCGGGCCACGCCCTCTTGCCCGCCGGGCGGGCACTGGTTGATGGCGGCTTCGCCTTCGGCCATCGCCAGCGCATACGAGTGGCAGTCCGGATAGCCGCAGCGCGTGCACTGGGTCTGCGGCAGCGCGTCGTTCAACGCCTGCGCGAGCCGGGTGAGGTCGCTCACCGCAGTCGCGTCACTTGCCGTTGCGCGCGGTCTTCTTCGCCGACGCCGTCGCGGCCTTGGGCTGAGACGGGCCCTGGTGGCTGGCGATGAAATCGCGCACCTTGGGGTACACCTTCTCGCGCCAGCGGCGGCCGGAGAAGATGCCGTAGTGGCCGGCGCCGACCGCGTCGTAGTGGAACTGGCGATCCTTCGGGATGCCCGTGCACAGGTCGTGGGCGGCGCGGGTCTGGCCGGCTCCCGAGATGTCGTCGAGTTCGCCTTCGATGGTCAGCAGCGCGGAGGTCTTGATGTCCTGCGGGCGCACCAGCTCGCCGTGAACGCGCCAGGTGCCCTTGACGAGCGCGAACTCCTGGAACACGACCTTGATGGTGTCGAGGTAGTACTCGGCCGGCATGTCGAGCACCGCGTTGTACTCGTCGTAGAAATCGCGGTGGAACTCGGCGCTGTCGTCGTCGCCGCGCACCAGGTCGAGGAAGTAGTCGTAGTGCGAGCTGAGGTGGCGGTCCGGGTTCATCGCGACGAAGCCGGTGTGCTGCAAAAAGCCCGGGTAGACCGCCCGCCCGCTGCCGGGGAAGTTGGTCGGCACGCGGTAGATCACATGGCTCTCGAACCAGCTGTGACTCTTGGTCGTGGCCAGGTTGTTGACGGCAGTCGGGCTCTTGCGCGCGTCGATCGGGCCGCCCATCATCGTCATCGTGCGCGGCGTGGGCTCGCCATTGCTGGCCATCAGCGAGATCGCCGCGAGCACGGGCACGGTGGGCTGGCACACCGAGATCACGTTCGCCTCGGGGCCGATGTGGCGGATGAACTCCTGCACGTAGCTCACGTAGTCGTCGAGGTGGAAGGGGCCGACGTCCTTCGGGACCATGCGCGCGTCGGTCCAGTCGGTGATGAAGACCTTGTGGTCGCGCAGCAGCTCGCGCACCGTCTCGCGCAGCAGTGTGGAGTGGTGGCCCGACAGCGGCGCCACGACCAGCACGGTGGGTTGGTCCTTCATGCGGGTGAGCACGGTCACGTCGTCGGTGAAGCGCTTGAAGCGCAGCAGCCGGCAGAACGGCTTGCGGATCGCAACCTGCTCCTGCACCGCGATGTCAATGCCGCCGATCTTGACCGACGTGATGCCGAATTCGGGCTTCTCGTATTCCTTGGACAACCGGTGCATCAGGTCCAGCCCCGCCGAGACGCGCTGGGCGCCGGGCGTGTGCGCGAATGGCGACAGCGGATGGTTGTAGAGCTTCGAGGTGGCGCTGGCGAACTCGGCAAACGGGCTCAGCAGCGCGCGTTGGGATTCATAGAGTTGATACAGCATTCGGGTCCTCGTGAGTCAAGCGGCGCAGACCGTCCGGCCGTGCGGAAAACCGTTTGTGCGACGCACCATTCTAGGCTCGTACGCCGGATGATGCGCCGCCCGCTACCGGGTTGAAGCCCGGATCAGCGCCCTGTTTCGGGGCTTGCACTGCCGACGACGGGTGAGGCCGCACAGGCGCGGCGACCGGCCCTGCGCCGTCGCCGGACGGTCAGCCGGACACCGCGGCGATCGCCGTCACGGTCGCGTCGATGTTCCTGCCGTTCAGCGCCGCCACGCAGATGCGCCCCGAATCGACGCCGTAGATGCCGAACTCGGTGCGCAGCCGCCGCATCTGCGCCTGGCTCAGGCCCGAGTAGCTGAACATGCCCTTCTGGCGCGTGATGAAGCTCATGTCTTGCTTCAGCCCGGCCGCCCGCAGCTTGGCCTGCAGCAAAACGCGCATCTGCTGGATGCGCAGGCGCATGCCGGCAAGCTCTTCCTCCCACAGCGCGCGCAGCGCCGGCGTGGTCAGCACCAGCGCGACGACCTGCGCACCGTGCGTCGGCGGGTTGGAGTAGTTGGTGCGGATCACGCGCTTGAGTTGGCTGAGCACCCGGGCCGCTTCGTCCTGAGTCTTGCAGACCACGCTGAGCGCGCCGACGCGTTCGCCGTACAAAGAAAAGCTCTTCGAGAAGCTGGTGGCGACGAAGAAGTCGACGTCCGCGGCAAGGAACTCGGCGACGACCGCGCCGTCTTGCGCGAGGCCATCGCCGAAGCCCTGGTAGGCCATGTCGAGAAACGCCACCAGCCCGCGTGCGCGGACCGTGGCGATCACCTGCGACCACTGCGCCGGCGTGATGTCGTAGCCGGTCGGGTTGTGACAGCACGCGTGCAGCACGACGATGGTGCCGGGCGCGGCGCGATCGAGCGCGGCGAGCATGGCGTCGAACGCAATGCCGCGGCGGTCGGCGTCGTAGTACGGGTACTGGCCGACGTCGAAACCGGCGCCTTCGAACAGCGCCCGGTGGTTCTCCCAGCTCGGGTCGCTGATCAGCACGGTGGCCGCACCATTCATGCGCCTGAGCAGGTCGGCGCCGATCTTCAGGCCGCCGGTGCCGCCGAGCGCCTGCACGGTGGCGATGCGGCCGGTGCGCACGGCCTCGCTGTCGGCGCCGAACACCAGCGCCTGCACCGCCTTGTCGTAGGCGGCGATGCCGTCGATCGGCAAATAGCCTCTTGCCTTCGGCGCTGCCATCATCATCTGTTCGGCTTGCTGCACGCACTGCAGCAGCGGCAGCTTGCCGTCGTCGTCGAAGTACACGCCCACGCCCAGGTTGACCTTCGCCGGGTTCGGGTCGGCATTGAACTGCTCGTTCAGGCCGAGGATCGGGTCGCGAGGCGCCATCTCGACGGCGGCAAACAGCGAACGGGCGGGCGAAGACATGGTCGGTCCTGGTCGTGAGGCGGGGGGTGGGCATTTCGGCTAACCTGCGCGGTTGCCTTGCGAACCGGCGCAGCGGGGGTCGGGGCGATAACGAACGCGGAGATTTTATCTGTCATGGCCGAGCTGTCCGAAGTTGTCGATCCCGATGCCGCCACCGCACCGCAGGGCGAGTTCGTGGCCTACCCCGATTCGCCGTTCCAGCTGTTCCAGCCGTACCCGCCGGCCGGCGACCAGCCGGCCGCGATCACCGCGCTGGTGGAGGGCCTGCGCGACGGCCTGAGCTTCCAGACGCTGCTGGGCGTGACCGGTTCGGGCAAGACCTTCACGATGGCCAACGTGATCGCGCAGATGGGCCGCCCGGCGATCGTCTTCGCGCCCAACAAGACGCTGGCCGCGCAGCTCTACAGCGAGTTCCGAGAGTTCTTCCCGAAGAACGCGGTCGAGTACTTCGTCAGCTACTACGACTACTACCAGCCCGAGGCCTACGTGCCGCAGCGCGACCTGTTCATCGAGAAGGACAGCGCGATCAACGAGCACATCGAGCAGATGCGGCTGTCGGCCACCAAGAGCCTGCTGGAGCGGCGCGACGTGGTGATCGTGGCCAGCGTCTCGGCGATCTACGGCATCGGCAACCCGAGCGACTACCACCAGATGGTGATGACGCTGCGCGTGCACGACAAGCTCGGCCAGCGCGACGTGATCGCGCAGCTGATCCGGATGCAGTACCAGCGCAACGAGACCGAGTTTTCGCGCGGCACTTTTCGAGTGCGCGGCGACACGATCGACGTGTTCCCGGCGGAGCACTCCGAGCTGGCGATCCGCATCGAGCTGTTCGACGACGAGGTCGAGGCGCTGCAACTCTTCGACCCGCTGACCGGCCGCATCCGCCAGAAGATCCCGCGCTTCACGGTCTACCCGAGCAGCCACTACGTGACGCCGCGCGAGCGCGTGGTGGTGGCCATCGAGAGCATCAAGAACGAACTGCGCGAGCGCGCAGGCGAACTGGTCGGCCTGGGCAAGCTGGTGGAGGCGCAGCGCCTGGAGCAACGCACCCGCTTCGACCTCGAGATGCTGCAGGAGGTCGGCCACTGCAAGGGCATCGAGAACTACACGCGCCATCTCTCGGGCGCCAAGCCGGGCGACCCGCCGCCCACGCTGGTGGACTACCTCCCCGCCGACGCGCTGATGTTCCTCGACGAGAGCCATGTGCTGATCGGCCAGTTCGGCGGCATGTACAACGGCGACCGGGCGCGCAAGACCACGCTGGTCGAGTACGGGTTCCGCCTGCCGAGCGCGCTCGACAACCGACCGCTGAAGTTCGAGGAATTCGAGCAGAAGATGCGCCAGGTGATGTACGTGTCGGCCACGCCCGCGGCCTATGAGCAGCGGACCTCGGGCCAGGTCGTCGAGCAGCTGGTGCGGCCCACCGGGCTGGTCGACCCGAAGGTCGAGGTGCGCCCGGCCACGAACCAGGTCGACGACGTGCTGCAGGAAATCCGTGACCGCGTCGAAATCCACGAGCGCGTGCTGATCACCACGCTGACCAAGCGCATGGCCGAGCAGCTCACCGACTACCTCGCCGACAACGGCGTCAAGGTGCGCTACCTGCACAGCGACGTCGATACCGTCGAGCGCGTCGAGATCCTGCGCGACCTGCGGCTGGGTACCTTCGACGTGCTGGTGGGCATCAACCTGCTGCGCGAGGGGCTGGACATTCCCGAGGTCTCGCTGGTGGCGATCCTCGACGCCGACAAGGAGGGCTTCCTGCGCTCCGAGCGCAGCCTGATCCAGACCATCGGCCGCGCTGCGCGCAACCTGAACGGGCGCGCGATCCTGTACGCCGACAAGGTCACCGAGTCGATGCGCAAGGCGATCGACGAGACCGAGCGGCGCCGCACCCGGCAAGTGCTGCACAACGAAACGATGGGCATCACGCCGCGCAGCATCGTCAAGCGGGTGCGCGACCTGATCGACGGCGTTTACAGCGACAAGGGTGCCAAGGACGACCTGAAGGCGGCGGTCGAGTCCGCGGCGATCGAGGCGCTGAGCGAGAAGGACCTCGGCAAGCGCATCAAGCAGCTCGAAAAACAGATGCTCGACCACGCCCGCAACCTCGAGTTCGAGAAGGCGGCGCGGGTGCGCGATCAACTTGCCCACCTGCGCGAGCAGGCATTCGGTGCGCCGGGCACCGACAACGTCGTGGCGCTGGCGCCGCGGGGTGGATCGTGATGAGTGGCGGCCGGCGCTTGCCGACCCGATGCCACACTGGGGCCACCAGGGAACTTCCGGGACCAATCTCGACCAAATTTGTAGGTTTCGGCTATACTTGACGAAACTAGTCGGGATAAGCAGGGTTAACCCGCTTTGACCGAGATCGTCGGTGGGCCGGATCTGCCGTTCCTCAGCTGGACCCAGCTGCTCTGCCGACACAGGCTCAAGGAGAATTCAATGCGTCTGACCACCAAAGGCCGTTTCGCGGTGACCGCCATGATCGATCTCGCGCTGCGCGAGCACACCGGGCCCGTCGCTCTCGCGGCGATCAGCGGCCGGCAACAAATCTCGCTGTCGTACCTGGAGCAACTGTTCGGCAAGCTGCGCCGCCACGAACTCGTCGAAAGCACCCGGGGCCCGGGCGGCGGCTACTCGCTGGGCCGCAAGGCCGAGGAGATCACCGTGGCCGACATCATCGTCGCGGTCGATGAGCCGATCGACGCCACCGGTTGTGCCGGCAAGGAGAACTGCATGGGCGACGACGCCGGTCGCTGCATGACGCACGACCTGTGGGCGAGCCTGAACTCGAAGATGATCGAGTTCCTCGATTCGGTGTCGTTGCGCAAACTGGTCGACGAGCAACTCGCCAAGGGCGTTTCGATCGAGGAGCACCCGGTCAAGCGCGCCATTTCGAGCCAGCCAGTCGTCAAGCCGATCAAGATCACCGCGCCGAACTCGGTGTTCGCACTCGGATCGGCCGCTTTCACGAAGTAACTTTGCCGGTCACGGCTCAAGGCCGTGGCGACATTCCCCATGGACATGACCCCGCACTTCCCGATCTACATGGATTACGGCGCCACCACGCCGGTCGATCAGCGCGTTGTCGACGCGATGATCCCGTGGCTGCGAGAGCACTTCGGCAACCCGGCGTCGCGCAGCCATGCGTGGGGCTGGGAGGCCGAGGCCGCGGTCGAGAAGGCGCGTGGTCAGGTGGCCGCACTGGTCGGCGCCGATCCGCGTGAAATCGTCTGGACCTCGGGGGCCACCGAATCGATCAACCTCGCGCTCAAAGGCGCGGCGCAGTTCTACAAGACGCGCGGCAAGCACCTGATCACGCTCAAGACCGAGCACAAGGCGGTGCTCGACACGATGCGCGAGCTCGAGCGTCAAGGCTTCGAGGTGACCTACCTCGACGTGCAGGCAGACGGGCTCGTGGATCTCGCGAAGTTGCAGGCCGCGATCCGCGCTGACACGATCTTGATCTCGGTGCTGTTCGTCAACAACGAGATCGGTGTGATTCAAGACATCCCGGCCATCGGCAAGATGTGCCGCGAGCGCGGCGTCATCTTCCACGTCGACGCGGCGCAGGCCACCGGCAAGGTCGATATCGACCTGGCGACTTTGCCGGTCGACCTGATGAGCCTGGCCTCGCACAAGACCTACGGCCCGAAGGGCATCGGTGCGCTGTACGTGCGCCGCAAGCCGCGCGTGCGCATCGAGGCGCAGATGCACGGCGGTGGCCACGAGCGCGGCATGCGCTCGGGCACCCTGGCCACGCACCAGATCGTCGGCATGGGCGAGGCCTATGCGATCGCCCAGGCCGAGATGGGCGCGGAACGCGAGCGCATTCGCATGCTGTCGCAACGGCTGATCAACGGGCTGAAGGACATCGAGCAGACGTTCCTGAACGGCCATGCCGAGCAGCGCGTGCCGCACAACGTGAACATGAGCTTCAACTTCGTCGAGGGCGAGTCGCTGATCATGGGCATCAAGGGCATCGCGGTGTCGTCGGGTTCGGCCTGCACCTCGGCGAGCCTGGAGCCGAGCTATGTGCTGCGTGCGCTCGGCCGCAGCGACGAACTCGCCCACAGCAGCCTGCGCATGACGATCGGCCGCTTCACGACCGTCGAGGAGATCGACTACGTCGTTGCGACCCTGAAGGACCGCGTGGCCAAGCTGCGCGACCTGTCTCCGTTGTGGGACATGCACAAGGAAGGCATCGACATCAGCACCATCCAGTGGGCCGCACACTGAGTCCACGGCCCAAGAACAGGAGTACGACATGGCATACAGCGAAAAAGTGGTCGAACACTACGAGAACCCGCGCAACGTGGGTTCGTTCGACAAGGGCGACGACACGGTGGGCACCGGCATGGTGGGCGCCCCGGCCTGCGGCGACGTGATGAAGCTGCAGATCAAGGTCAACCCCGTCACCGGCCTGATCGAGGACGCCAAGTTCAAGACCTACGGCTGCGGTTCGGCGATCGCGTCGAGCTCGCTCGTCACCGAATGGGTCAAGGGCAAGTCGCTCGACGAGGCACTGACGATCAAGAACACCCACATCGCCGAAGAACTGGCGTTGCCGCCGGTGAAGATCCACTGCTCGATCCTCGCCGAAGACGCGATCAAGGCCGCGGTGAGCGACTACCGGGCCAAGACCGGCGCGGCGCAACCTGCCGAGAAGGCGCACTGAACCCATGGCCGTCACCCTGACCGAAGCGGCGGCCCGCCATGTTTCGCGCTACATCAGCAAGCGCGGCAAGGGCGTGGGGGTGCGCCTGGGCGTGAAGACCACCGGCTGCTCGGGCCTGGCCTACAAGCTCGAATACGCCGACGACTTCGCGCCCGAAGACACGGTGTTCGAGGGCCACGGCGTGAAGGTGATCGTCGACCCGAAGAGCCTGCCCTACATCGACGGCACCGAACTCGACTTCGTGCGCGAGGGCCTGAACGAAGGCTTCAAGTTCCACAACCCGCGCGAGAAGGACCGCTGCGGCTGCGGCGAGTCGTTCCGGGTGTGAACGCCGCAGTCGAAATCACCAGCGCACGCGCCGATCACCCCGAGGTCGTCGCGCTGCTCGGCGCCCTCGACCGCTACCTCGGCGAGCTGTACGAGCCCGAGGCGAACCACATCCTCTCGATCGAAGAGTTGCTGGCGCCCGAGATCAGCTTCTTCGTCGCGCGCGACCGCAATCGCATCGTCGGTACCGGCGCCGTACGCCGCAGGGACGGCTACGGCGAGATCAAGCGCATGTACGTCGATCCGGCGCTGCGCGGCCAACGCCTGGGCTCGCGTTTGCTGGCGACGCTCGAAGCGACGATGCGCGCGCAGGGATTGCCGCTGGCGCGGCTCGAAACCGGCGAAGCCCAGCGCGAAGCGGTGAGGTTGTACGAGCGCTGCGGCTACACGAGGTGTGCTGCATTCGGCGGCTATCCCGACAACGGCCTGTCGTTGTTCTTCGAGAAGACGCTGTGAACCTCGCCGACAACGACTTCGTGCTCTTCGGCCTGCCCGAACACTTCGCGCTCGATCGGCCGGATCTCGATGCGCGCTGGCGCAAGCTGCAGGCCAGCGCCCACCCCGACAAGTTTGCTGCCGACGGCGCCGCCGCGCAGCGCGTTGCGATGCAGTGGTCGGTGCGCATCAACGAGGCCTACCGCCGCCTG
>JAGWTP010000070.1 GCA_028868895.1 Burkholderiales bacterium | reverse complement strand
ATCCGACTTGTCGCCGCCTGTTTGAACGCAGCGAACGCAAGTGAGCGCAGTGAGTTCGGCGACAGGCCACGAGCCCTGCAAAGCGAGGGCAGCCGCAGCGCAGCGAAGGCCGCTCCAGCGAAGCGCGCAAGCCTGCCCGCACGCGCCCTTGCCGCGCCGACCTGTGCAGGCAGCGTACGCGGTGCTCTTCGAACCGACGGCCTTGATTCAGTGCGGGCAACTCGTATTGAGAGACTGGGAGGGTCAATGTCTGAAGAAATGACGCCCCAAGGGCAAGTTTGAATGTGGTTTGCAGGCGGGTTGCGCGCTTGGGTCGCTCGCAAGGCGAGCTTGATGGTCGCTGCCGACTTCCGCCAAGCGGTTGCCGCATGAGGGGACTTCAGTAACTCCGCCCGCGCCGATACTGCCCGTGCGAGCGTGGCGCGAGCACCGCGCCGCGTGCCAGCGCGGCCAGCGACGCGCCGGCGTGGGCGTGGCAGATCGCCAGGCCCAATGCATCGGCGGCGTCCTTGCCGGGCAGGCCGGGCAGCGCGAGCAGGCGCATCACCATCTCCTGCACCTGCTCCTTGCGCGCCTGGCCGTGGCCGACGATCGCCTTCTTCATCTGCAGCGCGGTGTACTCGGCCACGCCCAGGTCGATCGACACCAGCGCCGTCAGCGCCGCACCGCGCGCCTGGCCGAGCAGCAGCGTCGATTGCGGGTTGACGTTGACGAACACGATCTCCACCGACGCGCAACTCGGCTGGTAGCGCGCCGCGACCTCGCGCACGCCGTCGAAGATGACCTTCAGGCGCGACGGCAGCGACGCCGGCGCCGGCTCGGTCTTGATCGTGCCGCTGGCCACGTAGTGCAGCTTCGAGCCGACGGCTTCGATCACGCCGAAGCCGGTGGTTCGCAGGCCGGGGTCGATGCCGAGGATGCGCACGGTGTTCATGGCTCTCAGGCTCTCTCAGAGGCCGAAGTACCAGCGCACCGCATGGAAGAACACCGGCGCGGCGAAGCACAGCGGCGCGACCCGGTCGAGCAGCCCGACCGCGCCGGTCACCGAGGGTTTGCCGCCCCAGTTGCGCACGCCGGCGTCGCGCTTGAGCGCGGTCATCACGAACGCGCCCAGCGTGCCGCTGCCACCGGCCACGAAGCCCATCAGCAGCGCCGGGATCGGCTTGAACGGCGTGGCCCAGTACAGCAGCGCACCGGCGAGTGCGGCGGCAGTGGCGCCGATGAACCAGCCGCGCCACGAGAACGTGCGGCTGATCGCGCGCGCCACCGGCCGGCGCCGCAGGCGCCGGCTCGCGGCCTCCTGCGCGATCTGCGCGATCGCGACCACCACCACCAGGTACAGCACCAGGAACGGGCCGCGGTCGCGGTAGCCGGCAAGGTTGAGCAGCAGCAGCGCCGGCGCGTGGCTCATGCCGTAGACGCAGACCATGATGCCCCACTGGATCTTCGCGGTGCGCTCCAGAAAGCGTTGCGGGTCGTTGCCGAACGCGCTGACGACCGGGATCGCCAGGAACACGTAGACCGGGATGAACACGGTGAACAGGTCGAACTCGCGCAGCGCGACGATCACGTACTGCAGCGGCAGCACGATGAAGAACGCGAGCAGCAGGCTGCGGTGGTCGCCGCGCCGCGTGTGCGTGAGCGTGACGAACTCGCGCAGCGCCAGGAACGAGACCACGCCGAACAGCAGCGTCGAGCCGATCGCGCCGGACGCCCACGCGACCCAGAACAGCACCGCGCCGATCCAGGCCGCGCGCAGGTCGCGCTTGAACTGATCGTGCTCGACCAGTTGTGACCCGCTGCGCTCGCGCAGCGTGCGGCCGAACGCGATCACGCTGACGATCGCGAGCGCGCCGAACAGCGCCACGAACAGCAGCCCGATCTGCTGCGACACGCTCAGGTCGCGCAGCGAACCCATCAGTGCACCGAGCGCAGCGCGAGCACGGCGTCGCGCGCGCGCTCGAGAAACGCGCGCTTGTCTTCACCGGGGCGCCACTGCAGCGGCGCGCCGAAGGTCACCGAGCACAGGATCGGCACCGGCACGACTTCGCCCTTGGGCATCACGCGCTGCACGTTGTCGATCCAGGCCGGGATCAGCGGCACCTCGGGGAAGGCCGCGGCCAGGTGGTACAGGCCGGCCTTGAACGGCGCCGGGTCGCCCTGGTGGCCGCGCGTGCCTTCGGGAAAGATCACCAGCGAGTCGCCGTGGCGCAGCGCTTCGAGCAGCGGCTCGAGTGGGTCATCGTCGTCGCTGCCGGGCTCGGACGCACCGACCGCACCGGGCGCATCGCCCTTGCGCACGCGGCTCACATACACGGCGTTGAAGATCTCGCGCGTGATCCAGTGCTTGAGCGGCGTGGCGGTCCAGTAGTCGCGCGCCGCGATCGGGCGGGTCACGGCGCGCAGGTCGCGCGGCAGCGCGGCCCAGATCAGCACCCAGTCGAAGTGGCTCTGGTGGTTGGCGAAGTAGATGCGCTGCTCGGCCTTCGGCGGCGAGCCGTACCAGTGGCCCTGCGCGCCGGTGATCAGGCGCGCCAGCCCGGCGAGCAAGAGGCCGGCGGCCTCGGCGGTTTTCATGCGCGGATGGTAGCGGCGCGTCGTGCGCGAGCCGCCGCGCCGGGAGCCTCAGTGCCGGAAATGCCGCACCCCGGTCAGCACCATCGCGATGCCGCGCTCGTTCGCGGCGGCGATCACCTCGTCGTCGCGCACCGAGCCGCCGGGCTGGATCACGCTGGTGGCGCCGGCGTCGACGACCACATCGAGCCCATCGCGAAACGGGAAGAACGCGTCGCTGGCCACCGCCGAGCCCTGCAGGCTCAGGCCGGCGTTGGCGGCCTTGATGCCGGCGATGCGCGCCGAGTCGACGCGGCTCATCTGGCCGGCACCGACCCCCAGCGTCATGCCGCCGCCACAGAACACGATCGCGTTGCTCTTCACGTACTTGGCGACCTTCCACGCGAACAGCAGGTCGTCGAGCTGCGCCGGGGTCGGCTGCCTGGCGGTGACGCAGCGGATCTCGGCGCGCGTGAGTTGGTGGTTGTCGGCGGTCTGGATCAACAGGCCCGAGCCGACGCGCTTGACGTCCTGCGCGTTGCGGCCCTGCTGCCACGGCGTGGCACCGCCCGGCGGCAGCGCGATCTGCAGCACGCGGGTGTTCTTCTTGGCCGCGAGCACCGCCAGCGCCTCGGCCGTGAAGCCCGGCGCCATCAGCACCTCGACGAACTGCTGGGCGACGAGCGTGGCGCCTGCGCCGTCGAGTTCGCAGTTGAACGCGATGATGCCGCCGAAGGCCGAGGTCGGGTCGGTCTTGAAGGCGCGCGCGTAGGCCTCGGCCGCGCTCGCGCCGAGCGCCACGCCGCACGGGTTGGCGTGCTTGACGATCACGCACGCGGCCGGCGCGTCGTCATGGCCGAAACTCTTCACGCACTCCCAGGCCGCGTCGGCATCGGCGATGTTGTTGTACGAAAGCTCCTTGCCTTGGAGTTGCGTGGCGGTGACGAGCGAGCCCGGCGCCGGATGCAGGTCGCGGTAGAACGCAGCGCTCTGGTGCGGGTTCTCGCCGTAGCGCAGGTCCTGCAGCTTGACGAAGCGCGCGTTGGCCTGCGCCGGAAACTCCGCGCGCGTGCCATCCGGTTGCAGCGACGACAGGTAGTCGCTGATCGCCGCGTCGTAGTTCGAGATGCGGTTGAACGCCGCCACCGCCAGCGCGAACTTCGTCGCCGCGCTCACCGCGCCGTCGGCCTGCAGCTCGGCCAGCACCTGCGGGTACTGCGCGGCGTCGGTCAGCACCGCCACGTCTTTCCAGTTCTTCGCGGCCGAGCGCACCATCGCCGGGCCGCCGATGTCGATGTTCTCGATCGCGTCGTCGAGCGTGCAGCCGGGCTTGGCGACGGTGGCCTCGAACGGGTAGAGGTTGACCACCAGCAGGTCGATCGTCTTGATGCCGTGCGCGCCCAGCGCGGCCATGTGGGCGGGCAGGTCGCGGCGCGCCAGCAGGCCGCCGTGGATGGCAGGGTGCAGCGTCTTGACGCGCCCGTCGAGCATCTCCGGGAAACCGGTGTGCTCGGCGACCTCGGTGACGCGCAAGCCCGCGTCGGCGAGCAGCTTCGCGGTGCCGCCGGTCGAGAGCAGCCTGACGCCGAGCGCGTCGAGCGCGCGGGCGAGTTCGAGAACGCCGGTCTTGTCGGAGACCGAGAGCAGGGCGGTGAGGGATGTCATGGAAAGTCCGGGTGGTTGCCGATCAAGCCTCGCGCCGCGAAGCGTGCCTCGTCATTTGATCAACTTGTGGTCGAGCAGCTTGCGGCGCAGCGTGTTGCGGTTGATGCCCAGCCACTCGGCGGCGCGGCTCTGGTTGTTGCCGGCGTGCTTCATGACCACGTCGAGCAGTGGCTTCTCGACCACGCCCAGGATCATTTCGTACATTGCCGCGGGTTCGACGCCGCGCAGGTCCTTGAAGTAGATCTCCAGGCTGTCGCGGATGCACTCTTCGATGTGGGTCGTCTTCTTCATGCCAGCTTCTCGTGTGGTCAGTCTTCGATGCAAGCGTCGTTGGCGGCCGCGCCCGCGCTGGGCAGCCGGTGATGGCTCTGGGCGAGTTGGTCGAACCAGTCGGTCACCGCGCTGAACTGCGCCTCGCACGACTCGAGCCGGTTCATGCGCGTGCGAAACGCCTCGCCGCCGGGCAGCGCGCGCACCGCCCAGCCGATGTGCTTGCGCGCGCTGCGCACGCCGGCGCCGGCGTCGTCCCAGCCGTACAGGCCGTAGTGGTCGTGCAGGTGTTCGAGCAGCCAGGCCTTGGCCTGCCCGACCTCGGGCGCCGGCAGGTGTTCGCCGGTGGCCAGAAAGTGCGCGATCTCGCGGAAGATCCACGGCCGGCCCTGCGCCGCGCGGCCGATCATGATCGCGTCGGCGCCGGTGGCCTCGATCACGTCGCGCGCCTTCTCGGGCGTGTCGATGTCGCCGTTGGCGACCACCGGGATGCGCAGGGCCGCCTTCACCGCGGCCACCGTGTCGTATTCGGCGCAGCCCTTGTAGCCCTGCTCGCGGGTGCGGCCGTGCACCGCGACCATCGCCACCCCGGCGCTCTCGGCGGCGCGCGCGATGCGCACCGCGTTGCGCTGCGCGTCGCACCAGCCGGTGCGCATCTTCAGCGTCACCGGCACTTTGCGCGGCGCGCACGCCGCCACCACCGCCTCGATGATCTGCAGCGCCAGCGGCTCGTCCTGCATCAGCGCCGAGCCGGCCCACTTGTTGCACACCTTCTTGGCCGGGCAGCCCATGTTGATGTCGATGATCTGCGCGCCGCGGTCGATGTTGTAGGCCGCGGCTTCGGCCATCATCTGCGCATCGGTGCCGGCGATCTGCACCGCGATCGGCGCCGCCTCGCCGTCGTGGTCGGCACGCCGGCTCGTCTTCAGGCTCGCCCACAGGTCCTTGCGCGAGGTCACCATCTCGCTCACCGCATAGCCCGCGCCCAGGCGCTTGCAGAGCTGGCGAAACGGCCGGTCGGTCACCCCGGCCATCGGAGCGGCGAAGAGCCGGTTTGCCAATCCGATGTGGCCGATCTGCATGGGGTGGGGGAGGCGGCGCTGCTGAAAAAGGAGGCAGAAGTATAGCGGCGCGCGCGACCGTCAAAACCCTGCCCGATGGCCGTTGTTTGCGCTGCGACAATCGGCCGCGATGGAAGCCTGGGTCGGTTCGATGTTGGCGCTGCTGGCCTTGCCGAAGTTCGGCTTGAGCACGGTGTTCGTGATCGCGTTCGTGTCGGCCACGCTGCTGCCGCTGGGCTCCGAGCCGGCGGTGTTCGGCCTGGTCAAGCTCAACCCCGACCTGTTCTGGCCGGCCGTGCTCGTGGCCACCGCCGGCAACACGCTGGGCGGCGTGCTGACCTGGTGGATGGGCTACGGCGCCGAGCGCGCCTACGAGAGCCTCAGCCACCATCGACCGCCCGACGCGCGCGCGCTGCGCTGGCTGGCGCGCTTCGGCACCAAAGCCTGCCTGCTGTCGTGGCTGCCGATCGTCGGCGACCCGCTGATCGCGGTGGCCGGCTGGTTGCGCCTGCCGTTCTGGCCGTGCCTGGCCTACATGACGATCGGCAAGTTTGTGCGCTACGTCACGCTGACCGGCGCGATGCTCTGGTTCTGGCCCGGCACCTACACGCATTGAAGAGCGCGCCCGGCGCAGGAGTGAATCGATGACCCCGAGCTACGACGAATTGAAGCGCATCTGGACCCGGCTGCACCACTACAACCACCTGCAGTCGATCGCCGGCTGGGACCAGGCCGCGATGATGCCGCCCAGGGGCGCACCGGCGCGCGCCGCCGCGATGGCCGAGATGCAGGGCCTGCTGCACCGCACGCGCACCGACCCGCGGCTGGCCGACCTGCTGCAGCGCGCGCAGCGCGAAGACCTCGATGCGTTGGCCCGCGCCAACCTGGCCGAGATGCGGCGCGAATGGCGCGCCTCGAACGCGTTGCCGCAGGCGCTGGTCGATGCGATCTCGCTGGCCGGAGCGCGCTGCGAGCATGCCTGGCGCAGCCAACGCCCGGCCAACGACTGGGCCGGATTCCTCGAGAACTTTCGCGAGGTGCTGCGGCTCGGCCGCGAGGCCGCGCAGCGGCTCGCCGACGACACGGGTCTGGCGCCCTACGACGCGCTGATGGACCAGTACGAGCCGGGCGCCACCCGCGTCGAGGTCGACCGTGTCTTCGGCGACCTGCAGCAGTGGTTGCCCGACCTGGTGCGCAGCGTGCGCGAGCACCAGTCGCGCGAGCGCGTGATCGAACCCGCGGGCCCGTTCGCGAAGGCCGCCCAGCGGGCGCTGAGCCTGGACGTGATGGCGTTGCTGGGCTTCGACTTCGAGGCCGGGCGGCTCGATGAGAGCGCCCACCCGTTCAGCGGCGGCGTGCCCGAAGACACGCGCCTGACCACGCGCTACCGCGAAGACGACCTGATGCCCAGCCTGATGGGCACGGTCCACGAGACCGGCCATGCGCGCTACGAGCAGAACCTGCCGCGCGAGTGGCTCGACCAGCCGGTGGCCAAGGCGCGCTCGATGGCCATCCACGAGAGCCAGAGCCTGGCCTTCGAGATGCAGCTCGGCCGCAGCCGCGCCTTTGCCGGCCTGCTGGCGCCGCGCCTGCGGGCGCAGTTCGGCGACCAGGCTGCGTTCGAGCCCGACAACCTGCACCGGCTGATGACGCGCGTGGCGCCGGGCCGGATCCGCGTCGACGCCGACGAGCTCACCTATCCCGCGCACGTGATCCTGCGCTACGGCATCGAGAAGCGCCTGATCGACGCCGACATCGAGGCCGAAGACATCCCGGCGCTGTGGGACGAGGGCATGCGCGCGCTGCTCGACATCGACACCCGCGGCAACTACCGGGACGGCTGCATGCAGGACGTTCACTGGGCCGGCGGCGCGTTCGGCTACTTCCCTTGCTACACGCTCGGCGCGATGTACGCGGCACAGTGGTTCGCCGCGATCCGCGTGCGCACGCCCGACCTGGACGCGCGCATCGCGCGCGGCGAACTCGGCGCCGTGTTCGACTGGCTGCGCGAGCACATCTGGTCGCAAGGCAGCCGCTGGAGCACGCCGGAGCTGGCCGTGCGCGCCAGCGGCGAGGCGCTGAACCCGCTGCACTTCAGGCGCCACCTCGAGGCGCGCTACCTGGCCTGACGGCGGCGCCGCCCGGCGCGAACGCCGACGCGACGAAGGGCGCCGCGGCGCCCTTCGTCGTTGGCCGCAGTGCGGCTCAGGCGGCCGACTTGCGCGCCGTGGCAGCCCGCTTTGCAGCCGGCTTGTCGGCTGCGCTCTTGACCGGCGCGGCCTTCGCCGGCGCGGCCTTGCTCAGCTTGGCGACCTTGGCGCTCAGCGCGTCGATGCGCGCCACCAGGGCGTCCACGTCCTTCGCGGCGGGCACGCCGAGCTTTTTCAGCGCCTTGGCGGTGCGCTCCTCGAAGATGCCTTCGAGCTTGTCCCAGTGCTGGCCGGCGCGGGCCTGCACGTCGCCGGCCATGCTGCTCATCTTGCCGGTGACTTCGCTGATCTTTTCTTCGGCGGCCGACTGCGTCTTCTTCTGCAGCGACGTGCCTTCCTTGACCAGCGCCTCGAACACCTTGGTGCCTTCGGCCTGTGCGCGCGCGAACGCGCCCATGCCGGCGAGCCAGATCTGCTGCGCAGAGTCCTTGACCTGGCCGGCCAGCGCGCTGTCGAACAGGCGCTTGGACGAGGTGGCCTGCTTGTCGGCCATTTGCTTGAGTTTCTTGACCATGATGGGTCCTCCGGGTTGTGAATGCGGCGCGCTCGATGGAGCAGCGGACACAGCCGAATGTAGGCGCCGCATGTGGTGACCGCAGCCTAATTTCCTAGGGCGGTGCCTCTATGCCGCTTGGGGTAAACGGGCAGCGGGGGGCACGCGCGTTCGGTCAAGAATGTGTGCTGCGGCAACGCCCCTGCGGAGACACTGACATGCATTACTTCGTTACCGGAGCCACCGGCTTCATCGGCAAGCGCCTGGTCAAGACCTTGCTGGCGCGGCGCGGCGCGACAGTGCACTTCCTGTTGCGCCCCGAGAGCGCTGCCAAGGTCGCGGGCCTGCTCGAGTTCTGGGGTCTTTCGGGCGCGAACGGCAAGGCCCGTGCCGTGCCGGTGTTCGGCGACCTGACCGCCAAGAAGCTCGGCGTGGGCGCCGACGACATCAAGAAGCTCAAGGGCAAGGTCGATCACTTCTACCACCTCGCCGCGGTGTACGACCTCGCGGCCGACGAGGCCTCGCAGGTGCGCGTCAACATCGAAGGCACCCGCAATGCGGTGGAGTTCGCCAAGATGATCGAGGCCGGTCACCTGCACCACGTCAGCTCGATCGCGGCGGCCGGTCTCTACGAAGGCGTGTTCCGCGAAGACATGTTCGACGAGGCCGACGGCCTGGACCACCCGTATTTCATGACCAAGCACGAGAGCGAGAAGATCGTGCGCAATGAATCGAAGGTGGCGTGGACCGTGTACCGCCCGGCGCTGGTGGTGGGCGACTCGCACACCGGCGAGATGGACAAGATCGACGGGCCGTACTACTTCTTCAAGCTGATCCAGCGCATGCGCCAGATACTGCCGCCGTGGATGCCCAGCGTCGGGCTGGAGGGCGGGCGCATCAACATCGTGCCGGTCGACTTCGTGGTCGCCGCGCTCGACCACATCAGCCACACCAAGGCCGACATCGACCACAAGTGCTTCCACCTCGTCGACCCGAGCGGCTACCGCGTCGGCGACGTGCTCGACATCTTCAGCAAGGCCGCGCACGCGCCGAAGATGAACCTGTTCATCAACGCCGCGCTGCTGGGCTTCATCCCGAAGAGCGTGAAGAAGGGGCTGATGGCACTGGCGCCGGTGCGCCGCGTGCGCGCCGCGGTCCTGAAGGACCTGGGCCTGCCCGACGACATGCTCACCTTCATCAACTTCCCGACCCGCTACGACTGCCGCGAAACGCTCGCCGCGCTGAAGGGCTCGGGCATCGCCTGCCCGGCGCTGCCCGACTACGCCTGGCGTCTGTGGGACTACTGGGAGCGTCATCTCGACCCGGCGCTGCTGATCGACCGCACGTTGCGCGGCACGGTGGGCGGCAAGGTCGTGCTGGTCACCGGCGGCTCGTCGGGCATCGGCCTGGCCGCGGCGGTGAAGTTCGCCAAGGCGGGTGCGATCACGGTGATCTGCGCGCGCGACGAGGCCAAGCTGGCGCAGGCAAAGAAGGAGATCCTGGCCGAAGCCGGCAAGGGCGCGGTCGTGGTCACCTACTCGGCCGACATCGCGAACGAGGAGAGCTGCAGGGCCTTCGTCGCCCAGCTCAGCGCCGACCACGGCGGGGTCGACTTCCTGATCAACAACGCCGGGCGCTCGATCCGCCGCGCCATCGAAGCCAGCTACGACCGCTTCCACGATTTCGAGCGCACGATGCAGCTCAACTATTTCGGCGCGCTGCGCGTCACGATGGGGTTGCTGCCCGGCATGGTCGCCAAGCGCAAGGGCCACGTCGTCAACATCAGCTCGATCAGCGTGCTCGTGAACGCGCCGCGCTTCTCGGCCTACGTGGCCTCGAAGGCCGCGCTCGATGCCTGGACGCGCTGCGCCGCGAGCGAATACGCCGACCAGGGCGTGAGCTTCACGACCGTCAACATGCC
The DNA here is from genome assembly GCA_028868895.1 of Burkholderiales bacterium. GTDB lineage: Bacteria > Pseudomonadota > Gammaproteobacteria > Burkholderiales > Burkholderiaceae_C > LMDS01. The sequence goes on along the minus strand of JAGWTP010000070.1, from coordinate 10,351 downwards.
GCTGGTGCGCACGCCGATGACGGCGCCGACCAAGATCTACGACAACATGCCGCTGCTGTCGGCCGACGAGGCTTCCGACCTGATCGTGCAGGCCTGCGTCGACAAGCCGGTGCGGGTGGCCACGCGGCTGGGCATCGCGGTGGAGCTGCTGCACGCGGTGACGCCGCGCATCACGCAGATCCTGATGAACACGACGTTCCGGATGTTCCCCGACAGCGCCGCGGCCAAGGGCGAGAAGGGCGGCAAGGCGACGCTGTCAGCCGAGGCGATTGCGATGTCGCAGATGATGCGCGGCATTCATTTCTAGGCCGCCATCGACGCGTCGCGTGGGGTGCCGCAAGCGGCAGCATCGAAGTCGCCGTCGAGCTGCTGCGCCAGCAGCGCCAGCCGGTCGAACGCCCGCATCGCCTGGCGCACCGCGTGGCCGGTGCCGTGCGGCGAGCCGGCCGCGTCGGCCACCCAGCGCGCGCTGGCGCAGATGCGCAGCGCGCTGACGGGCACGCCGTCGCGCGGGCCGCAGGGCACCGGCTGACCGAGTTGAACCCGCAGGCCCCGGGCCGGCGGCTCGGACGCGCGTGGCGGTGGCGCGAGATCGGACGCCTGCAGTCGGCGGTACAGCAGCGCCGTTTCATCGGCACTCAGCGGACGCGATCGACCGCCCGCGCCGACGCGACGGACCACGAACGGGAAGATCGTCTGCAAGTGGTCCCAGCCACCGTCGCTCGGCGACGTGGCTCGCCGCAGCGGCGGCACCGGCAACGCGGCGAAACACGGGTCTTGCGCGATGCGCTCGGCCACGGCCCGGCCCCAATCGATCAGAAACGCCTCGATGGCCGCGGGCGGCACGGCGCGGAAGCGGTGCAGCTCGGTCAGTGCCGCCTCCCAGCGCAACAGCAAGCCCGGGTTCGCGGCGTCGTCGAGCGCCGCGGCCGCGGGCCATCGCCGTGGCCAGTCGGGCAGCGTGGAGTAGCCGCGCAGCGCCTGCAGCGGCAGCGTGCTCGCCCGCTCGGCGAGTTCGGGCGGCAGCAGCAGCGCGCCGCTGAAGGCCGGCCCGGTGATGAACTTGGAGCCGGTGATCGCGACCATGAAGCCGTGCGCCAGGTAGCCGCGCAGCGTGGCTGGCGCGATGCGGAACTGGCAGGCGTCGACGAGCACGTCGAGCCGGTCGCCGAACGCGGCGCGCAGGCGCAGCGCGCAGGCTGGCGACGGCGCGAGCAGGCCGGTCTTGGAAACGTCGGTCAGCACCAGCAGGCAGCGCCCGCCGCTGCGCACGATGCGCTGCGCGTGGGTCGTGAACTCGGCGTCCACGGCGTCGGCGTCGCGCACCGAGCCGTCGGCATCGCGCAGGCGCACGCCGGCCGGCGCGCGCAGCGACGCGGCGGCCACCGGCGCGCCCGCGACCACGCGCTCGCCCTGGCAGGTGTGGCTGCCGAAATGCAGCGCCGACAAGGCCGCCGCCACGCCGCTGCCGGTCTCGGCGGCCTGTGCCATCACCGCCTGCAGCGGCGCGCCGCGGTCGCGTGCCGCGAGGTGTGCGGCGAACAGGTGCAGGTCGGTGCCCGAGGCACCGAGCACGACCTGCGTGCCGGGCACGTCCGCGGCGCCGCTGAGCACCCGCAGTTCGTGGCGCAGCCGTTCGATCTCGTCGCGGTAGTGCCCAGGGTGCGCGCGCAGGCGCGAGTGCAATGCGGTGGCGGCTGCGAAGGCCGGTGCCGAGACGACCGATGCGGTGCACGAGCCGAACGCGATCAGCCTGGCGTCGGGTCGCGGTGCGCAGCCGTAGCGATTGACGCCCGCACTCGACAACGCGATGCGCGCGTCACCGCCTTCGGTGAGCACGCGGGCCGTCGCGGCTTCGAGCTCGCTCGCCCGCGGCGCCGCGGCCCTGCGCTGCGGTGCGTCGGCGCCCGGTGATCGTGTGTCGGTCGCGTGCATGGGCCGGTGCGCGGCTACCGCGCGGCCACGGGTGGCGTGGCTTCGAGACGGGCCGCCGCCATCGTGCGCAGCAGCAGCGCCCGAAACGCCGCGAACACCTTGGCCATCGGTGCGCGCTTGTAGGGGAACAGGTCGACCGGGTCCATCGCATGCACGACCGCGCCGGGGTCGACCTCGAACACCAGCAGTTCGCCGCGCGCGGTTTCGGCGCAGTCGATCACCAGGTAGTCCAGGCCGAAGCGCTCGGTGATCGCGCGCAGCGCGCCGGCGTGGCGGCGCGCGAAACCGGTCTCGAAGCCGCGCATGAACGCCGCTTCTTCGGCGCGCTTGGCGGCGCTGTCGGTCATGCCGGCGTTCAGGTAATGGATCATCCAGTGCGCCGACACGCCCATGTGGCCGGCGTAGGGCACGCCGTCGACGAGCACGACGCGGTACTTGCGGAATTGCCCATCGGCGCTGCGGTAGTCGATGAAGCGTGAAACAAAGAACGCGTCGGCCGCGCTCGCCTGCAGGTACGCCGCCAGCGCGGCGGCCGAGTCGATCTTGTCGAGGCCGTGGCCGGCATGCGAGTCCACCGGCCGCACGATCAGCGGCAAGCCGCCGCCGGGCAGCAGGTCGGTGATCTCGAGCGTGCCGGCACCGACGCGCGCCAACGCGTCGCGCGTCACCCGCGCCGACGCCGGCATCGACACGCCCGGCGCATCGGCCAGCAGCGTGCAGGCCTGGTCGCGCGCGGTGCGGACGATCCGGTCGGGCCGGTTCAACAGCGGCGTGCGCCACGAGGGCACGCACTGCGCGAGTTGCTCGAGCAGCGCGCGCGTCGGGTCGGATTCAGAAACCGCGATGTACGCCACATCGTGGTCCGGCAGTTCGCGCGGAATCGGCTCGCCCGGCGGCAGGTACAGCAATGTCAACGCGACGTCGGCGTCTTCGATCAGGAACGGCAGCGGCGTGTTGGTCATCAGGTCGCCCGCCGCCATCAGCGCGAGCAGCCGGATCGCGGGCGTCTTCGCGGCGGGCAGCTCGTAGACGCGCCGGATCTGCAGCGCCTGCGCCTGCGTGGCCAGCCCGACGTTGCGGATGCCTTGCAGCTGGAGCACGGTCGACAGGTCCAGCAGCGCCTCGGCGTCGGCCTCGTTCGCGCTCGCGCGTTCGATCAGCTGTTGGGCGATCGGCAGCAGGTCGGCGCCGTCGAAGGCCATTCGCATCAGGCGGGCCAGCCCGATCAGCGCGGGTGGGCGGTCGGTGGTGCGGGTCGGCGCGGCGCTGCAGTTCGGTGTCATGGGGTGGCTCCAGGTCGTGAAGGGCCGGTGCGGGCGGCGCCGCAGGCGAGCACGGCATCGACCAGCGCGTCGATGTCGCTCGCCTGCGTGCGGTGGTTGACGATCGCGGCGCGGATCGCGGTCCGGCCGTTGACGGTGGTGGTCGAGGGCACCGCGATGCCCGACTCGTGCAGGTCGGCGACGATCTCGGCGTTGACGCGGTCGGCGTCGGCACAGCGGTAGCGAAAGCACACGATGTTCAGCGCCACCGGAGCCAGCAGTTCGAGCGCGGGGGTGGTCTCGACGCGGTGCTTCAGGTGGCGCGCCAGCGCACACGTGTGCGAGATCGCGGCGCCGAGTTGCTCGGTGCCGTGGGCGACGATCGTGAACCAGGTCTTGAGCGCGCGAAAGCCGCGCGACAGGTCCGGGCCCAGGTCGCACGGCCACGGCGAGCCGGCCGCCAGGCCGCGCGGGTGCCGCGCCAGGTAGGCGGCGGGCGAGGCGAAGGTGTCGAGCTGATGCGCACCGTCGCGCACCAGCACGAAGCCGGCGTCGTACGGCACCTGCCCCCACTTGTGGAAGTCCAGCGCGATCGAATCGGCGCGCTCGATGCCGGCCAGCAGCGGCGCCACGTCCGGCGCGAGCATGCCCAGCGCACCGAGTGCGCCGTCGACATGGAACCAGACCTGCTCGCGCTGCGCGATCGCCGCGATCGCGGCCAGGTCGTCGACCGCGCCGACATCGACGGTGCCGGCGGTGCCGACGACGAAGAACGGGCGCAGTCCGCTGTGCCGGTCGGCCGCGATCAGGCTCGACAAGGCCGCCACGTCCATCCGGTGCCGGCCATCGACCGGGACGGTGCGCAGCGCCGCGCTGCCCAGCCCGGCCATCGCCATCGCCTGGGCCACGCAACCGTGCGCGCTCGCCGCGGCGTAGGCGGTGAGCCGCTGGCCCTCGGCGCCGATGCCCGTGGCGCGCGAGCCGGCGCCGAGCACGCGGGTGCGCGCCACCAGCAGGCCGATCAGGTTGGCCGTCGACGAGCCGGTCACGAACACGCCGTTGGCGGCGTCGGGGAAGCCGAACAACTCGCGCATCCAGCGCACGATCTGGCGTTCGACTTCGAGCGGCATCTGGTCGCGCCCGCCGAGATTGGCGTTCAGGCCGGCGGCGAGCATCTCGGCGAGCATGCCTTGCGCCGTGCCGCCGCCATGAACCCAGCCCATGAACCGCGGGTGGGCGTTGCCCACCGCGTACGGCAGCACCTGGGTCATGAAGCGGGCATGGGCGGCGGCCAGGTCGGTCGGCGCCTTCGGCAGCGGCTCGCTGAACGCGCCGCGCACCGCATCGGGAATGGGTTGCCAGACCGGCCGCTCGCGCAGGGTCTCGAGGTGGTCGAACATGTCGTCGAGCATGCGATGGCCCTGCGCGCGCAAGCCCGGCCAATCGGCGGGATCGAGCGAGTGGCGAGGGCTGTCGGTCATGGCGCGCGAATACCGCTGCAGCGCGACGATCGCGTTGCTCTGCGGCGCAGGATAGAGGCGCAGGCGGCGGCGCGATGGCCGGGAAACCGGGGCAATCCGGGCGCTATTCCGGCGCGAGGCTGCGCGATCGCGGACCGTTTTAGGGGGTGCTGCGCCGGGCTCGATGCCTTCCTTTGCGCCACGCCGCGCCGTATTCTTCCGCGGTCCGGCGCCGCCGAGGCGTGCGCGGCGTCAGTTCTTGTCAACCCCGGAAGGAAAGTCCATGTCGCGCATCCGCCCCGCCAAGTTCGCCCACGTCGTCTACCGCACGCGCCGCTTCGAACAGATGCTCGCGTGGTACGAAACCGTGTTCGACGCGAAGGTCCAGTACCGCGATCCCGTGCTCGCGTTCCTGACCTACGACGACGAACACCACCGCTTCGCCTTCGTCAACCTGGCGGCGCTCCAGCCGCAAGGCTCCGAAGCCGATCGCCGCGGCGTGATCGGCGTCGACCATGTCGCCTACACCTACGTCTCGCTCGGCGCGCTGTTCGAGAACTACGCGCACCTGCGCGAGCGCGGCATCACGCCGTACTGGTGCGTGCACCACGGCATCACGGTGTCGATGTACTACGCCGACCCCGACGGCAACCAGATGGAATTCCAGATCGACAGCTACGGCTCCAACGACGAAGCCAACGCGTTCATGCACGGCCCGCACTTCAGCGCCAACCCGATCGGCGTCGAGTTCGACCCGCAGGACTGGCTGGCGCAACTGCGCGCCGGCGCGCCGGCCTCGGACTTCCTGCTGCGCCGCACCGACGAACCGGTGTCGCCGGTGCGCGGGTCGATCGAGGGCTGACCCCGCCGGTTCGGCGGCGGCGTCGTGCCGGTCAGGGTTTGGTCGTGCGGATCAGCGCGGCGCTCGCGGCGGCCACCTTGCGGATCAGTTCCGCCATCGCCTGTGCCTGCGCCTGCGGGGTGTCGGCGTCGGCGGCGATCTCGTAGGCCTGCGCCTGGGTTGCCAGCAGCTTCGGCGCCGCGCCGGCGCCGCTCAGTGTGAGGCGCGCCTGCGCCTGCAGCTGGCGTGCGCTGCGCAGGTAGTCGAGCGGCTCCAGATCGACCTGCAGCGTGAGCGCGGGCAGCTGGTCACCGCAGGCGGTGTCGCACACTGTCCAGCCTGGCAGTTGCGCGCGCAGTGCCGCGACGAACTCGCGCGACACGCCGACCTCGATGCGCTCGGCCCAGTAGGTGTTGGGCCACTCGGCCAGCGTGCTCGCATCGGTGCGGTAGCGCACGCGCCGCGCGACCAGGTATTCCGGGATCTTGACGCGCCGCACCGCGAGCAGCGGCGGTGTTCCCGTAGCACCCGGCACATTCGGTGGTGTGGCGTTGCCGGCCACCGGCGCGGCGGCCGGCGGCAGCGTCAGCAGCACCGGCGCCGGCGACGGCGAGACCGCGCAGGCGGCCAGCAGCGTTGCCGCGAGCGCCGCTGCGAACCAGGGTTTGAAGACGTTCATTCGCGTTTGCTCCCGAAGATGATGGCGTTCGGTTTTTCTTCCAGCAGCTCGCTCCAGTCGCGCAGGCCGCGCGCGGCCTGCGACAGGTCGCGCATCGCGGAGTCGAGGTCGGCGCGCAGCGTGGCGTTGGGCGCGGTCATCTCGGCCACGCGGGTCATGGCCAGCTGCGCTGCCTCGGCCGCCTCGCGGGTGCTGGCCAGCGTGCGCTGCAGGTCGGGCCGCTCGGCCACCAGCGTGCCGTGCGCGGCGTCGGCAAGGCGCGTGATCGAGGCCAGCGTGGTCGCCGAGTTGGCCTGCACCTGGCGGATCGCCTCGGTCGCCGCCTGCAGCGTGACGCGCGATTCGGTGCCCGATTTGGTGATCTCGCCCGACACGCCGACCAGCACCTTCTGGGTGCCGTCGAGCGTGTTCTGCACCGAGACCAGCGTGCCGCGCAACTCCTTCACGGTGTCGCGGATCTCCTGCACGGTCTCGCGCAACGGCAGCTCGGCGACCTGGTCGATCAGCGCGCCGAACCGGTCGCCCAGCGCCGGGATCTCCGGTCGGGTGGTGTCCCCGCCGACGAGCGTGGCCGGCGTGTTGGGCACGAAGTCGAGTTCGATCGACTTCTGGCCGGTGACGAAGCTCTGCGCCACCAGCCGCGCGCGCAGTCCACGCTGTACCAGCGCCGCGATGTCGATCGGTTCGCCCTTCTTGCCGCTGACGCGCAGCGCGTCGCCCTGCAGGCGGATGCGCACCGGCACCAGCGCCTTCAGCGTGGTCGGGTCGACCTCGATGCCGATGCGTTCGACCTGGCCGATCGTCACGCCGCGGAAACCCACCGGCGCGCCCACGTACAGGCCGCTGGCGTTGCCCTTGTAGAAGATCATCGCCTCCTGCTGCTTCTTGAACAGGTTGTTGCCGCTGAGCCAGAGCACGCCGATCACGCTCATTGCGAGCGCGGCGAGCACGAATGCACCGATGAGCAGGGCGTTGCGTTTCATGGTTCGGGCCTGGCTGTGGAGGGCGGGGTGGGGGCGTCTGCGGGGCGCGCCGGTGGCGGTTCTTCGCGTGCCAGGAAGGCGCGCACGGTCGGGTGGGTGGCGCGGTCGCGCAGGGCGCTGGGGCTGCCGTGGGCGATCGGCGACTTGCTGTCGGCGTCGAGGAAGATGCCGTCGTCGGCGATCGCGAACAGGCTCGGCAACTCGTGGCTGACGAACACCACCGCGCAGCCGGTGCGCTCGCGGATGCTCAGCACCAGGTCGTCCAGGCGCTTGGAGCTGATCGGGTCCAGGCCGGCCGAAGGCTCGTCGAGGAACAGCAGCGGCGGCTCGGTGGCGATGGCGCGCGCCAGGCCGGCGCGCTTCTTCATGCCCCCGCTCAGGTCGGCGGGGTAGAAGTCGGCGAACTTGGCCAGATCGACCCACTCGAGCACCTCGCGCGCGCGCGCTTCGCGCTGCTTCTCGTCGAGCTTGGCCTGCTGCTCCAGCGGCAGGCAGACGTTTTCGAGGATCGTCATCGAGGACCACAGCGCCGCACTCTGGAACAGCATGCCGAAGCCGGTGCGCAGCACCGACTGTTCGGCTTCGTCGGCGGTCCAGTAGTCGACTCCGTTGTAGGCCACGCGGCCCTTGGCGGGTGGCAGCAGGCCCACCAGGTGGCGCAGCAGCGTGCTCTTGCCGCAGCCGCTGCCACCCATGATCGCGAAGATGGTGCCGCGCTCGACCTTGAACGACACGCCGGTCTGGATCAACCGGTCGCCGAAGCGCATCTCGAGATCATCGACGGCCAGCAAGGTCATGCGGTCGACCCCCAAGTCCGCATGGCGGCCGGCCCCCCGGGGTGGAGTTCGCGCGAGATGAGGCGGCTCGGCGTCGCGCTCATCTAGATCCCCAGCGCATTGGCGCACACCGCGAAGATCGCGTCGAGCACGATGATGCCCACGATGCTGACCACCACCGCGTTGGTGGTGGCCACGCCGACACCGGCGGCGTTGCGTTCGGCGTACAGGCCGGTGTAGCAGCCGACCAGCCCGATCAGCGCGCCGAACACGATCGACTTGGAGAATCCCAGCCCGATGTGCGACCAGTCGAGCGCGAGCAGGGTGCGGTCGAGGTAGGCGGCGGGCGAGATGTCGAGCATGCCGGCGGCCACCAGCATGCCGCCGAGCAAGCCGGTCACGCAGCCGTAGATGTACAGCAGCGGCATCATCAGCAGCAGCGCCAGCACGCGCGGCAGCACCAGGAAGTCGATCGCGTTCAGGCCGAGCACCTCGAGCGCGTCGACCTCTTCGTTGGCCTGCATGGTCGCGAGTTCGGCGGCAAAGGCCGCGCCGGTGCGCCCGGCCATCACCACCGCGGTGATGATCGCCGCCATCTCGCGCGCCTCGGCAATGCCCACCAGGTCGGCGACGAAGATGCCGGCGCCGAACTTGACCAGCTGCACCGCGCCGACGAACGCCAGGATCGCCCCGACCAGCAGGTTGACGACGGTGACGATCGGCACCGCCCGCGCGCTGCAATCGGCGGTCACGCGGCCGAGGTCCTTGGGGCGGAACTGCCAGCGCCCGCGCGCCGCCTCCGACGCGGAGATCAGCACCTGCCCGAGGTAGGCGATGGGGCGGACGGGGAGGAGCGAGGCGAGCTGCATGGCGTGGCGGCATTGTGCCGTCTCGCCTGCAAGGTTGCGCTAAGGAGTTGCGAGCCTGAACGCCACCCCGCGCGCCAGCGACCAGGCCCGCGCGCGGGCCTGGCGGGTTGTCACGGACCGACGCGACTCTTGATGTATGCCGCGAGGTTCAGGTTGTCGGTGCTCGACAGCGAGGTCGAGAACCGGTTCATCGAGCCGACCTTCTGATAGGCCGAGTTCAAGGCCGCCACCGTCACACCGAGCTGGATGTTCATCGATCGGCTGGCCGGATCGGCACCGTGGCAGGCCATGCAGTTGCGGTAGACGATGGCGCCGAGCGCGATGTCGCCGGCCGGAGCCGGGGCCGGAGCCGGAGCGGGTGCAGGTGCAGGTGCAGGTGCAGGTGCGGGTGCGGGTGCGGGTGCGGGTGCAGGTGCAGGTGCAGGTGCCGGTGCCGGTGCCGGTGCCGGTGCCGGTGCCGGTGCCGGTGCGGACGCCGGCGCCGATGCGGGCGCAGCCGCGGAGGCCACGGCCGTCGCGGTCCAGCTGCCGGTGTCGGTGGTGGCCGGGCCGGTCAGGCTGCCTTTGGCGCTGCCGTCGGCGGCGAGGGTGCCGGTCACCGCGATCCGGCTCTCGTCGCCCAGGCGCACCGTCAGTGCGATCACGCCTTGCGGGTCGATCGTGCCGTGGACCTCGTAGCCATGGTCGGCGTTCTCGCCGGCATCGTCTTCGCCGCCCGGATGTGGAGTGGGCGCGGCGCCCGCCGTCGCGGCGCGGTAGTCGGACATCAGTGCCGCCAGCGCGGATCGGTATTGCGCCATGCGGGTGTCGAACGCCGCCTTGAAGGTGGCCAGCGCCTGTGTCTGTGCCGCGCTGGGTTGCGTTGCGCCAGCGACCGTGCCATCGGCGAGGGCCTGTTTCAAGGTCGCCGACAACGCGTCGATGTCGGCGCGCAGCGCGGTCTTCAGCGCGCTGCGGCGCAGTCGGAACTGCGCCTGCAATGCGGCTACGTCGGGTGCGGAGGCTGCTGCGCTCGCGGCCGGCACCGGAGCCGGCGCGGCATCGGGCAGCAGGCTGCCTTCGACCTCATTGGTGCCGCCGGCATCGCGCTCGCCCTTGAGTGTCAACGTGCCCTTGAGCACTCGGCCGGCGTCGGGTCCGGCGTCGATCTGCGCGGCGAACGTGAACAGCAGGGCTTGCCATTCGCTCACGGTGGTCGCGGTGCCGTCGGGCAGCGCGGTGCGCACCGACAGGATGGTCGCGGTCTCGCTCACCTGGACCGCGGCGGGCTGCGCGGTGGCGCCCGGTGTGCTGCCGGTTCCGCCGCCGCAGCCGAACAGCAAGGCGCCGGCGAGTGCGATCGCGGACCATCGAAAGCCCGTTGTGGCAAGGGTTCGGTTCATCGTCTGGTTCTCCTTGGTTGGTTGGACTTCACTGCACAAACTCATCACTGCTCCAGGAACCGCTGCGCATCCAGCGCCGCCATGCAGCCCGTGCCCGCGCTCGTGATCGCCTGGCGGTAGACGTGGTCCTGCACGTCGCCGGCGGCGAACACCCCCGGCACGCT
>JAGWTP010000174.1 GCA_028868895.1 Burkholderiales bacterium | reverse complement strand
AAAGCGTTCCCATCATCTGGGATCAGGCTACTTACGTTCGCCTCGGCTTGGGCGGGATGTGGGAGGAGCAAGCACGCTTTGGTATCAGCAATGGCATCTGTTTGGCTCTGCACATGCCGGAAGGGCGCCACTTTATCCTCGGTGTAGAGCGGGACCGTCCGGTGCCATCGAACGCCGAAGAATTGACTCGCATGGTTGCCGATTTGCAGTTGTTCGCGGTCCATGCACAAGACGCGGCGCTTCGTATTCTCATGCCGGCGTCACTTGATCCTAGCCTTCCATCCCTCACGCCGCGAGAACTTGAAACGCTGCGATGGACGATGGCAGGTAAGACGGCGTGGGAAGTCGGAGACTTGCTCGGTATCACCGAACGTACGGCGTCTCTGCACGTGAACAACGCGACCCACAAGCTAGGGTGTGTCAACAAGCACCAAGCAGTGCTGAAGGCACTTCGATTGGGCTTGCTGCGCTGAAGCTCGCGGCGCAGCGGCGCAGAGCACGATGTACATGTGAGCTGTTACCGGTCGGTTTCCACATGTTGCGTCAACCCCCACCCTGTAAGACTTGACAGTTACCTGTTGGGTCGGCCTCTGTTGGAATGTGATTCATGCGCGCGGTGCGTGCATCTTGATCACCCTGCCAACGGAGCACAGCATGCAACAGAACCTTCAGTCCGATACTTCCATCGAGCGCAACGCCGAAATCGAGGCCACCACCGAGGTGATCAAGTCCGGCCCGGTTGAACTGACCGCATCGCTTCTGAAGTTGGTGGCCGGTGGTACGCTGGAATCCCCCCGCGGAACTTGGTAGTCGTCAACCGGGCCTATGGGCAGCCTCTTCCGCCCTGAGGCTCTGGAACACCGAGACCGCGACTGGCTGGGCAGCATTCAGCTGACCCGGCCGGTTTCGCTTTCGGTGTTGACCTGGTTCGCGGTGCTGGTGGCCGCGGCGGTCGCCACGTATCTGGTGCTCGGCGAGTACACGCGCAAGGCGCGGGTCACCGGCTATCTGGTGCCCGACCGCGGCGTGATCCGGCTGGTGGCGCCGCAGCCGGCCACCGTGGTCGAGAGCCATGCCGCCGACGGTCGCAGCGTGCGCCGCGGCGACGTGTTGTTCGTGCTCGATATCGGCCCATCCACCCTGAGCGGCGACACCCAGGCCGCGGTGCAGAGTAGCCTGGCGCTGCGCGAGCGCAGCCTGCACGGCGCCGCGCGGCAGCGCACGCAGCTCGAGCAAAGCCAGCTCGACGCGCTGGACCGCCAGATCGACGCAATGCGCCGCGAACTCGATTCGATGGCCACCGAAACCGACCTGCAGCGTCAGCGCCTCGCGCTCGCCCAGCAGGCGCAGGCGCAGTTCGAGTCGCTGCGCAACCAGAACTTCGTCTCCGCGGCGCAGGTGCGCGCCAAGGCCGAGGAAGTGTTGAATGTCAAGGCGCAGTTGCAAGGCCTGGAGCGGCAGCGCGCCGCGCACCTGCGCGAGATCGCCGGCCTGCAGGCCCAGCGCCGCGACCTGCCGTTGCGCGCGCAGGCGGCGCAGGGCGAGATCGACCGCGACCTCGCAGCGCTGGCCCAGCAGGCGGCCGAGAGCGAGGCGCGCCAGCGCGTGGTGGTGCGCGCCCCCGAAGACGGCGTGCTCAGCGGCGTGCTCGCCGAGCCCGGCCAGGCGGTGACACCCGCGGTGGCGCTGGCCAGCCTGCTGCCGGCCGGCGCCAGGTTGCAGGCGCAGCTGTTCGCGCCGTCGAGCGCGGTCGGCTTTGTGCGTGCCGACCAGACGGTCGAATTGCGCTACCAGGCATTCCCATACCAGAAGTTCGGTCACCAGTCGGGCGAGGTGGTGCAGGTGTCGCGCTCGCCGCTGCAGGCCTCCGAGCTGGCGGCGCTGTCGTTGCCCGCCGCTGCCAGCGCCACCGGCGAGCCGCTGTACCGCATCACGGTCCGGCTCGATCGGCAAAGCGTGGCCGCCTACGGCCAGGCCCAGGCGCTCGCGCCGGGCATGCAGCTCGAGGCCGATGTGCTGCTCGACCGCCGCCGCCTGATCGAGTGGCTGTTCGAGCCCGTGCTCGGCATCGCCGGCAGGGGCTGAATCGATGAGTGCGGCGAGCTGGCTCGAAGGCCTGCGCTTGGGGCTGGGCGCGCGCCGGGTGCCGATGATCCTGCAGACCGAGGCCGCCGAATGCGGGCTGGCGTGCATCGCAATGGTGGCCTCGCAGCACGGTTTGCGCATCGACCTGCCGACGTTGCGCCAACGCTTCCCGGTGTCGCTGAAGGGCGCGACCATGGCCGACCTGGTGCGGCTGGCCGGGCAGCTGCAACTCAACTCGCGTGCGCTGCGCGCCGAGATGCAGCACCTGCCCGAACTGGTGCTGCCGTGCGTGCTGCATTGGGACCTGAACCACTTCGTGGTGCTCACCGAAGTGACCCGCGGCGTGGCGGTGATCCACGACCCGGCACGCGGTGTGCGGCGCCTGTCGCTGGCCGAGGTGTCCAAGCATTTCACCGGCGTCGTGCTCGAGCTCACGCCGCAGGCCGACTTCCGGCCGCACACCGAGCGCCAGACCGTCACGCCGCGCCAGCTGCTCGGCCGCGTCACCGGCTTGCGGCGTTCGCTGCTGCAGATCTTCACGCTGGCGCTGGTGCTCGAAGCCTTCATGCTGCTGTCGCCGTTCTTCCTGCAATGGGTGGTCGACAGCGTGCTCGTCAGCCTGGACCGCGAGTTGCTCGTCACGCTCGGGGTGGGTTTCGGGCTGCTGGTGTTGATCCAGGTCGCGACCGGCGCGCTGCGCTCGTGGGCGGTGCTGCACCTGTCGAGCACGCTGAACCTGCAGTGGCTGGCCAACGTGTTCGCGCACCTGATGCGGCTGCCGGTGGCGTGGTTCGAGAAGCGCCACACCGGCGACGTGATGTCGCGCTTCGACGCGGTCCAGAAGATCCAGCAGGTCCTGACCACCAGCTTCATCGAAGCCATCCTGGACGGCGTGCTCGTGATCGTGACGCTGGTGATGATGTTCATCTACAGCGCCACGTTGAGCTTCATCGCGCTGGGCGTCGTGGTCGGCTACGCACTGCTGCGCTGGGCCTTCTTCAGGCCGCAGCGCGACGCGACCGAGGAGTCGATCATCTTCGAGGCCAAGCGCGCGAGCCACTTCCTCGAGTCGCTGCGCGGGGTGCAGTCGATCAAGCTGTTCAATCGGCAGGAGGACCGCCAGGCGCGCTTCATGAACCTGGTGGTCGACGCGATGAACGCCGGCATCGCCACGCGCAAGCTGGACCTGATGTTCAGCGTGACCCACAAGCTGATGTTCGGCCTGGAGCGCATCGCGATCGTCTGGGTCGGCGCGCTGGCGGTGATGGACCACCGCTTCTCGGTCGGCATGCTGTTCGCCTTCATCGCCTACAAGGAGCAGTTCGCGCAGCGCATCAGCGGCCTGATCGACAAGGTGGTCGAGGTCAAGATGCTCAAGCTGCAGGGCGAGCGGCTCGCCGACATCGTGCTCAGTGCGCCCGAGCCGCAGGCCGAGTACGCACCGCGCGTGCAGGAGCAGCCGGCCGGCATCGAGCTGCGCGGCGTGCGTTTCACGTATTCCGAGTCCGAACCCGAGGTGCTGCGCGGCCTGAGCCTGCACATCGAGCCCGGCGAGTCGGTCGCGATCGTCGGCCCCTCCGGCTGCGGCAAGACCACGCTGCTCAAGCTGATGCTGGGCGTGCACGCGCCGCAGGCCGGCGAGATCCGCGTCGGCGGCGTGGCGCTGCGCCAGCTCGGCCTTCGTGCCTGGCGCGACATGATCGGCACCGTGATGCAGGACGACCAGCTCTTCGCCGGCTCGATCACCGACAACATCAGCTTCTTCGACCCGCGCGCCGACGCGGGCTGGGTCGAGCAATGCGCCCGCGTGGCCGCCGTGTTCGACGACATCGACGCGATGCCGATGGGGTTCCACACGCTCATCGGCGACATGGGCGGCAGCATCTCGGGCGGCCAGAAGCAGCGCATCCTGCTGGCGCGCGCGCTCTACAAGCGGCCGAAGTTCCTGTTCCTCGACGAGGCCACCAGCGCGCTCGATGTCGACCGCGAACGCGAGGTCAACCAGGCCATTCGTCAGCTCGAACTCACCCGCATCATCGTCGCGCACCGGCCTGAAACGATTGCGTCGGCGAGCCGGGTGATCGTGCTGCACGACGGCGTCGTGGCGCAGGACCTGCGCAGCGTGCCGGGCGGCGGCAACAGCCACGCGCGCTGAGCGGCGCGATCGGCTGAAGCGCGCGGCGAAGCGGGTGGACGGTGCCCCGCTGGCGCCGTGACCCGGCGCCGTGCCGCCTAAACTCGGCGCATGAACATACTGGGCATCGAATCGTCGTGCGACGAGACCGGCGTGGCCTGGGTCGAGGCGACCGGCGCCGCGACGCCAC
>JAGWTP010000173.1 GCA_028868895.1 Burkholderiales bacterium | reverse complement strand
GCAGCGAGCTGCCCGTCTTTGAACAGCATCAGCGTCGGGATGCCGCGGATGCCGAACTTGGCGGGCACGTCGCGGTTTTCGTCGACGTTCATCTTCGCGATCTTCAGGCGCCCGTCGTAGTCCTTCGAGACTTCGTCGAGGATCGGCGCAATCATTTTGCAAGGACCGCACCATTCGGCCCAGTAGTCGACGAGGACAGGCTTGTCGGACTTGAGCACGTCGGTGTCGAAGGACGCGTCGGAGGTGTGTTTGATCAGTTCGCTGCTCATGAGGTGTCCTTCGGGCTGCACCCTGTGATGAAGGTGGCAAGGCACAATGATTCTGACACAAACCCCCAACCCGGTGACGCCTCGCGCCGCCCGGCAGCCGTCAAATTCCCCATGGCAACGACAGTGCGGCTGACCCTTGAAGATGTCGATCGCGCCCCGGGGTTGTGGGACGAGGTCGCAGACCGCGCCACGCGCTGGGTCGCCACCGAAGGGGTATCGCTGCGCGACGTCTGCGTGCTGGTGCCGTTCGCGCAGCTTCTGCCCTGGGCGCGTCGCGCATTTGCCCGCGAGGGCGGCTGGATGCCGCGCGTGGAAACCACAACCACGCTCGCCGCCAGCCTTGGCCCCGCGCCGGTTGCGCGGCCCGGCCAGATCACCTTCGACGCGACGATCGACGCGCTCGGCGCCGCGGCGTTGTTGCGCTCGCAGGCCTGGGGCGCAGCGTGGGCTCGGCGCGACCCGCGCGGCTTCGAGCAGGCGGCCGGCGCACTGGTGCGCACCGCGCATGAACTCGCCCGCGCGGCATTCGCGGTGCCTGCTGCCGAACGCGCAGCACACTGGGTCGAGGCGCGTGACCTGCTGGCGCCGATGTCGGGGCCGGGCGCAATCGAGCGGCTGCTCGCGCGGGTCGCGCTCGAATGGGCTTGCGATGCGCCGCCGCCTGAGACCGACCGGTTGTTCCTCGGCGCCGCGCCGGCCGCCTGGATCGCGGTGCAGGCGGGCGGGCCTGATCCGCTCGTGGCTCGCCTGCTGGACCAAGCCAAGGTGCCGTGCCTGGTGATCGATACCGACGCGCCCGAACATGACCCGTTCGGCGGCGTCGCTGCGAGCCGCGTGCCGGCGCTCTCGGTCTGCGCAAGCTTCGAGCACGAGGCGCAATGCGCCGCGGCGCAAGTGCTTGCCCATGTGCAAGGTGGCGCGGTGCCGGTGGCACTGATCGCGCAAGACCGCCTGTTGGTGCGCCGGGTGCGTGCGCTGCTCGAACGCGAGGCGTTGCGCCTGCTCGATGAAACCGGCTGGACGCTTTCGACCACGCGCGCTGCGGCTCAGGTGATGACCTTGCTGCGCGCCGCGCACCCGCAGGCTTCGACCGATGCCGTGCTCGACTGGTTGAAGGCCGGTACGTCCTGGACTGGCGACGCCCGCGCCGATGCCGCAGCGATCGAGTCGATCGAATCAACCTGCCGACGTGGTCCCGTCACGCGCGCCGCGGCGCTGGCCGGCGCTTCACTCCAACCTGCCGCGGCACGGCTGTGGGGGGCGGCAGCGGCCGCCCTGAGCCGGCTGTCGATCCCCCGACGTCAGCCGCTGGTGCGCTGGCTCACCGCGCTGGCGGCGGCATTGACCGATTGCGGTGCGCTGCGCTTGCTGCAGCTTGACGACGCCGGCCAGCAGGTGATTGCGGCTTTGCGGCTGATGACGAACCTGTCGCCCGACAGCGCCTGGTCGCTCGTTGCGAGCCAGAGCGCGATGGAGTTCGACGAGTTCCGCGCCTGGGTCGACGCCGCGCTGGAGCGGGCCACGTTCGTGCCCACGCCGCTGAACGGCGAGCCGGCGCACGTCGTCATCGTGCCGCTGGCCCGCGCGATGCTGCGGCCGTTTGCGGCGGTCGTGTTCCCCGGCGCGGACGACAAGCGCCTGGGCGCGTGGCCGACACCGACCTCGCTGCTCGGCGACGCGCAGGCCAGCGCGCTCGGACTGCCGAACGCAACGCAGCGGCGCGGCGCTGAACTGCTCGCGTTCGCGCAGATGCTGGCAGCGCCGCGTGTCACCTTGATGCGTCGACGCCTCGACGGCACCGACCCGCTGGCCGACAGCCCGCTGGTCGAGCGCCTGCGGCTGGCGCTGGCCGCGCGTGGCCTGGCGTTGGCAACGTGGCACGACCCGCGCATCACGCTGCAACTCGCGGCCACGCCGATCCGCCGCAGCGCGCCGAGCGCGCCGGGCCTGCTGCCGGAGCGACTCTCGGCCAGCGCCTGCGAGGCTCTGCGCGCCTGCCCGTACCGGTTCTTCGCGCTCAACATGCTGCGCCTGCGTGAAGACGACGAGCTCGAGCGCGAGATCGAGAAGCGCGACTACGGCACCTGGCTGCACGCGGTGCTGTTCGAATTCCACCGCGACCGGCAAGTGCCGGCGTCGAGCGAGGCGGAGGTCGCGCGGCTGCTCGCCCTGGCCGCCGCGAGCCGGGAAGCGCAGGGCATCGGCGACGCCGATTTCCTGCCCTACGCCGCGTCGTTCGCGAGCTTCGCGCCGCGCTACATCGCCTGGCTGCACGAGCGCGACGCGCAAGGTGCGCGCTGGTTGCGCGGCGAAGACGACGTCAGTGCCCGCCCGCCGATGCTCGACGGTACCGAACTGCGCGGCATCATCGATCGCATCGACGAGGTGCGTACCGGTGCCGGTGCCGCGATCGAGCTGATCGATTACAAGACCGGCAGCGCCGCGGGTCTGAACGAGAAGGTGCGCCAGCCCCTCGAAGACACCCAGCTCGCGTTCTACGCCGCACTGATGCGCACGCGCACCGAACTGCCGCTGCGGGCCGTCTACCTCGCGCTCGACGGCAGCAAGGGCCTGGAGGAGGTCGAGCACCCCGATGTCGAGGTCAGCGCCGCGATGCTGGTCGAAGGTCTCGCCCACGACCTGCGTCGATTGCGCCGTGGGGCCGGCCTGCCCGCGCTCGGCGTGGGCGCCACCTGCGAGCACTGCGCGGCGCGCGGCATCTGCCGGCGCGACCATTGGGCCGACGACGACACCGACGCCCGCATCGCCACGGCCGTCAGCGCCGCCAACGACACTCGTGCTGGCACCCGTGGCGACACCGGCGCCGCGCCACCATGACCGAGGCCGCCTACCAGGCCGATGACCGGCCGCTGCCACGCGACGCGTTCTATGCGCTCGCCTGCGACCCGCAGCGCAGCGTCGTGGTCGAGGCCTGCGCCGGTGCGGGCAAGACCTGGATGCTGGTGTCGCGGATCCTGCGCGCGCTGCTCGAAGGCGCGCAGCCGCACGAAATCCTCGCCATCACGTTCACCCGCAAGGCCGCCGGCGAGATGCGCGAGCGCCTGAACCAGTGGCTGCGCGAGTTCGGCGCGCCACACACGCCCGACGCGGTGCGCATCGAGGCGCTGGTGCAGCGCGGCGTGCCGGCGGCGCAGGCGCGCCAACTCGCACCCGAGTTGGCCACGCTGCACGAGCGCGTGCTGCGCTCGGGCCGGCCGGTCGAGATTCGCACGTTTCACGCGTGGTTCTCGCAGCTCCTGCGCGCCGCGCCGCTCGAGCTGCTGAATGAACTCGGCCTGCAGCAGGACATGGAGCTGATCGAAGACCTTGACGATCACCGCGAAGCCGTGTTTCGCCGCTTTCATGCGGCGATCCTGCGCGAGCCCGGGCTGCTCGCCGACCATGCCACGCTGATCGCGCAGCGCGGCCGCAGCCAGGCGCGCAAATGGTTCGAGGCGGTGTGGGCCAGGCGCGTCGAGTTCGAACTGGCCGATGCCGCCGGTGTGCTCGACGACAGCGTGCCCGCCCCGGAGGGCGCTGTCGATGCGCAGGGCGCAGCGGTGCACCCGGCGCAGGTGCTGCTCGGGGCGAGCTGGCAGGCGTCTTTGCGCGAGCTCGCTTTGGCGCTCGGTCTGGGCGGCGTGCGCGCGCAGGACGCAGCCACCGGCCTGGTGATGGCATTGGCGCAGGCCGATGCGCAGGCCCGCTTCGAGCATGTGTGGTCGGCACTGTTCACCGAAAAGGGCACGCCGCGCAAGCAGCTCGGCAAGGTCGCCGCGCTGGCGCCGATCCAGGACGAACTCGAAGCCATCGCCGCGCAACTGCGCCAGCTCGATGCGCATCTCGAACACCGGCGCATGGTGCGGCTGTCGCGCGTGCTGCTGGTCGAGTTCGCAGCCTACAAGCGTGCGCGCGGGCTGGCCGACATGGCCGATCTGGAGCGCTGCGGTCTGGCGCTGCTGCGCGACGCCACGCTCGCGGGCTGGGTTCAGGAGCGGCTGGATGCACGCATCCGCCACGTGCTGATCGACGAGTTTCAAGACACATCGCCGCTGCAATGGCACGCGCTGCACGCGTGGCTGTCGGCCTACGCCGGGGCCGGCGGCGGTGCCAGCGGCCAGCGGCCGCCGGGCGTGTTCATCG
>JAGWTP010000069.1 GCA_028868895.1 Burkholderiales bacterium | reverse complement strand
GGCCGCGTGATGACGACGAAGAACCTGCTCGTCGAACTGTTCGTCGAAGAGCTGCCGCCGAAGGCATTGAACAAGCTCGGCGAGGCCTTTGCCGCAGCGCTGGCCGCGAGCCTGAAGACCCAGGGCCTGGCCAGCGAGGCTTCGGTGGTCACGCCGTTTGCGTCGCCACGCCGGCTCGCCGCGCACATCACCGCCGTGCGCAGCCAGGCCGCCGACCAGGCGGTGTCGCACAAGCTGATGCCGGCCAGTGTCGGGCTGAACGCAGCGGGCGAGGCCACGCCGGCACTGCTGAAGAAGCTCGCCAGCGTCGGCGCCGATGCGTCCGCCGTGCCGCGGCTGCAGCGCAGGATGGACGGCAAGGCCGAGGCGCTGTTCCTCGACAGCGTCGCCACCGGCGCCACGCTCACCGCGGGCCTGCAGCTGGCGCTCGACGAGGCGCTGGCCAGGCTGCCGATCCCGAAGGTGATGCAGTACCAGCTCGCCGACGGCTGGACCAGCGTGAACTTCGTGCGGCCGGCACACGGGCTGGTCGCGCTGCACGGCAACAAAGTGGTGCCCGTGAGTGTGCTCGGCCTCACCGCAGGCCGCGAAACCCACGGCCACCGCTTCGAAGCCTCGATCGACCCGATCGAACTCGAGCACGCCGACCACTACGCGCAGCAGCTCGAAGCGCAAGGTGCGGTGATCGCGAGCTTCGCGGCGCGCCGCGACGAGATCGGCCGCCAGTTGCAGGCCGCCGCGGCCCGGCAGGGCCTTGCGCCGATCGAAGACGCTGCGCTGCTCGACGAGGTCACCGCGCTGGTCGAGCGGCCCAACGTGCTGGTCTGCAGGTTCGAGGCCGAGTTTCTCGCGGTGCCGCCCGAATGCCTGATCCTGACGATGAAGGCGAACCAGAAGTACTTTCCGCTGCTCGACGCCGCGGGCCGGCTGACGAACCAGTTCCTCGTCGTCAGCAACATCAGCCCGGCGGAAGCGAGCCGCGTGATCGAAGGCAACGAGCGCGTCGTGCGCCCGCGCCTGGCCGACGCCAAGTTCTTCTTCGACCAGGACCGCAAGAAGACGCTCGAATCGCGCGTGGCCGGGCTCGACAAGGTGGTCTACCACGGCAAGCTCGGCACGCAGGGCGAGCGTACCGAGCGCGTGCGCGCGATCGCGCGAACGGTCGGCCAGCAACTCGGCGGCCAGGCGCTGGCGGCGCAGGCCGATCGCGCGGCGCTGCTCGCCAAGGCCGACCTGCTCACCGACATGGTCGGCGAGTTTCCCGAGCTGCAAGGCACGATGGGCGGCTACTACGCGCGCCACGACGGCGAGACCGACGATGTGGCCATCGCGATCGAAGACCACTACAAGCCGCGCTTTGCCGGCGACACCTTGCCGCGCAACATGGCTGGCGTGGTGGTGGCACTGGCCGACAAGCTCGAAACGCTGGTCGGGATGTTCGGCATCGGGCAGGTGCCCACCGGTGACAAGGACCCGTTCGCGCTGCGCCGGCATGCGCTCGGCGTGATCCGCATGCTCACCGAACGCGCGCTTGCGCTCGACCTGACGCTGCTGGTGGCGCAGGCGGTGCCGGTCTTCGGCTCGCTCATCCACGACCCGATCGCGCCGCTGCTCGACTTCGTCTATGACCGCCTGGCCGGCAGCCTGCGCGAACAGGGCTACAGCGCGCAGGAAGTCGATGCGGTGCTGTCGCTGCGCCCGGCGCGTCTGGCCGACGTGAGCGCGCGGCTCGCCGCGGTGCGCGCGTTCGCGTCGCTGCCCGAGGCCGCGTCGCTGGCCGCCGCCAACAAGCGCGTGGGCAACATCCTGAAGAAGGTCGAGGGCGACGTGACCGTTCGAGTCGACACGGCCCTGATGAAGGAGCCGGCCGAAGCGGCGCTGCACGAAGCGCTCGGCGCCGCGAAGCCGGGCGCCGATGCGGCCTTCAAGCGCGGCGACTACACCGCGTCGCTGAAGGCGCTGGCCGCGTTGAAGGCGCCGGTCGATGCCTTCTTCGACACCGTGATGGTCAATGTCGACGACGCTGCCGTACGCGCCAACCGCCTGGGCCTGCTCGCGACCCTGCACGCCGCGATGAACCGGGTGGCCGACCTGTCGAAGCTGGCGGCCTGAGGTGACCCCCATGAAACTCATCATCCTCGACCGCGACGGCACGATCAACGAAGACCGCGACGACTACGTCAAGTCGCCCGACGAATGGGTGCCGATCCCGGGCGCGCTCGAGGCGATCGCGCGCCTGAACCAGGCGGGCTGGCACACGGTGGTCGCGACCAACCAGTCGGGGCTGGGGCGCGGCACGTTCGACATGGCCACGCTGAACGCGATGCACGTCAAGATGAACCAGCTGCTCGCCGCGCAGGGCGGGCGCATCGACGCGGTGTTCTTCTGCCCGCACGCGCCCGACGAGAACTGCCTGTGCCGCAAGCCGCTGCCGGGCTTGATCGAGCAGATCGGCGAGCGTTTCGGGGTCGACCTGAGCGAGGTGCCGGTGGTCGGCGACACGCTGCGCGACCTGCAGGCCGGCGCGGCCGTGGGCTGCCCGGCGCACCTGGTGCGCACCGGCAAGGCCGCGCACCTGAACCCGAGCCAGATCGCGGAGCTGTGCGCGCGGGTGCCGGGCACGCAGGTGCATGCCGACCTGACGGCGTTCGCCGAGCACCTGATCCGGGCCGAGCGCAAGGCGCGCGGCGAGTCGGGCGAGTCGGACTCGGGCTACGGGAGGCTCGACTGATGCGCATGTTCTTCAACGCCGTTCGCTCGGCGCTGTTCGTGCTGTTCATGGTCGTCACCGTGGTGCCGTGGGCGCTGGCGGTGGTGCTGGTGTCGCTGTTTGCCAGCGGCCCCACGGTCTACCGCATGTGCGTGGGCTGGCTGAACACCAGCATCTGGGGCGCCAAGGTCATCTGCGGCGTGCAAGCCCGGCTGCACGGCATGGAGAACCTGCCCGACTCGCCGGTCGTGCTGCTGTCCAAGCACCAGTCGACCTGGGAGACGTTCGCCTACCCTGGGCTGATGCCGCACCCGCTGTGCTACGTGTTCAAGCGCGAGCTGCTCTACATCCCGTTCTTCGGCTGGGCGATGGCGCGCATGGACATGATCCACATCGATCGCAGCAAGCGCGCCGAGGCCTGGAACCTGGTGGCCGCGCAGGGCCGCGAGTTCATGAACAAGGGCCACTGGGTCATCATGTTTCCCGAAGGCACGCGCGCGGCGCGCGGCGCGCGCGGCAACTACAAGAGCGGCGGCACGCGGCTGGCGATCCAGACCGAGCGGCCGGTGCTGCCGATCGCGGTGACCTCGGCGCGCTGCTGGCCGCGCAAGAGCTTCGTGCTGCGCCCCGGCGTGATCGACGTCTCGATCGGCAAGCCGATCCCGTCCACCGGGCGCCAGCCCGACGAGCTGATGCGCGAGGTCGAGACCTGGATCGAAGCCGAGATGCGCCGGCTCGACCCGCAGGCCTACGCGCAAACGCCGCCGGCGGCCGCGCCCGGCGCCCCGAACTGACGCCGCGCCGATGAGCCGCCGCGCCGCCGCCCTCGACGCGCAGCAGATGCTGTTGTTCGGGGAGCCGGCGCCGGTGGCCGGACCGGCGCCGGCGCCTGTCGCCGAAGCCGCGTCGCACGGCGTGCGCCCGACGCCTGCGGTGCCTCGCCCCGAACCCCTGGCCACCCCCGAGGCCCCCGCCAGCACGCTCGCGCCGGCCGTGTTCCGCCACCCGCAGGCCGACCGCGAGATCCGACTGAACGAGCACGTCGTGGCCTATGCGCTCAAGCGCGCGCGCCGGCGCAGCATCGGCTTCATCGTCGGCACCGAAGGGTTGAGCGTGAACGCGCCGAAGTGGGTCGGCGTGCACGACATCGAAGCGGCGCTGCGCGACAAGGCGCGCTGGATCCTGCGCAAGCTGCAGGAGCAGCAGCAGCGCGCGCAGCGCCTGCAGTCGGCCAAGGTCGACTGGCGCGACGGCACCTCGATCCCGTTCCTCGGCGAGACTGTGATCGTCGTGCTCGACCCGCGCGCCGGGATGTCGGTGCGCGGCGCGGTGCTCAACACCGACGCCGCGGCGCTGCCCGGCGTGCCGCGGCTCACGCTGCATGTGGGCCTGCCGCACACCGCCGCGCCGGACCAGATCCGCGACACCGTGCAGAGCTGGCTGCAACGCCAGGCGCGGCGCGTGTTCGAGGAGCGCTGCGCGCATTTCGCGGCGCGGCTGAACGTGCGCGTCAGGCGCATCGCGCTGTCGTCGGCGCAGACGCGCTGGGGCAGCGCCAGCGCCGACGGCTCGATCCGCCTGAACTGGCGGCTGATCCACTTCGCGCTGCCCAGCATCGACTACGTCGTCGCCCACGAACTCGCCCACCTGCGCGAGATGAACCACAGCCCGCGCTTCTGGGACGTGGTGCGCTCGGTGCTGCCCGAATACGAGCAGGCACGCGGCAACCTGAAGGACGCGCTGGTGCCGCTGCTGGATTGATGACGACTGCGGGTGCGCAGCTCAGGCCACCGAGAACCGGTAGATCCCGTCCGCATCGAGCCGCCGCACCAGCTTGCCGCCCAGCCACAGCGCGTGCAGGTGCGCGAGCGACTCGCCCATCGCGAAGGTGGTCTGGTGCAGGTCGAGCTTGCGCTTGAACAGCACCATCAGCAGGTCGGCGGCGTGCTGCGGCGCGGACGCGCACGCGGCGAGCACCTCGGCAAAGCGCTCGTCGTGGTGCGCCACCAGCTGGTCGATGCGGGTGTGCAGCCCGGTGAACGGGCGGCCGTGCGAGGGCAGCACGAGCGTGTGGGCCGGCAGCGCCTGCATGCGCTTGATCGAGTCGAGGTACAGCACCAGCGGGTTCGACTCGGGCTCGACCTCGTGCACGCTCACGTTGGTGGAGATGCGCGGCAGCACCATGTCGCCGCTGATCAGCGTGCCCAGTTCGGCGCAGTGCAGCGCCATGTGCTCGGGCGCGTGGCCGTAGCCGGCGTGGCACTGCCAGGCGCGCCCGCCGATGCGCAGCACGTCGCCATGCATCAAGCGGCGAAAACTCGCCGGCAGCTTGGGCACCATGCTCGCGTAGTAGTTGGTGCGGGCCTTGATGCGGGCCTGCGCGTCGGGGTCGGTCAGGCCGTGGCTGGCCATGAAGCGCGCGCTGGCCTCGCCGCCGAAGCCGATGGTGCTGCTGCTGGCCAGGCGGGCGGTGTTGTAGTCGGTGGCGCTGACCCACAGGCGCACGTTCCAGCGCTCGGTGAGCCAGTGCGCCAGCCCCATGTGGTCGGGGTGCATGTGGGTCACGATCACGCGCAGCACCGGCAGGCCCTGCAGCTCGCTGGCGAAGATCTGTTCCCAGGCGGCGCGGGTGGCGTCGTTGGTGATGCCGCAGTCGACGATGCTCCAGCCTTGCACGCCGTCCTGCACATCGCGCAGCAGCCACAGGTTGATGTGGTCGAGCGCGAACGGCAGCGCCATGCGCAGCCAGCGCACGCCGGGCGCCACCTCCAGCGTGGTGCCGAGCGCGGGCAGCGTGTCGCCGAGCGGGTAGCCGAGTTGTCGTTCGAGGTCGTTCATGCGCGCCGCCTTGGTTGGGTGCCGTCGGGGCGCCATCGGGCTGCCCACTACACTTGACGTAAACGTCAACCGAGCCAGTGTAAGTCGCCATGCCCGCTGCCGCTGTCACCCAGATGTCTCCCGTGGTCACGCTCACGATCGGCGAGCTCGCGCGCGAGTTCGACCTGACCACCCGCGCGATCCGCTTCTACGAAGACTGCGGCCTGCTCACGCCGCAGCGCAGCGGCCGCAACCGCGTCTACTCGCAGCGCGACCGCACCCGGCTCAAGCTCACGCTGCGCGGCAAGCGCCTGGGGCTGACGCTGGCCGAAGTGAAGGAGCTGGTCGACATGTACGAGTCGCCGCGCGACACGCTGCCGCAACTGAAGAAGTTCCTCGTCGTGCTGGCCGCGCACCGCGAGCAGCTCGAACAACAGCTCGCCGACCTGCACGCCACGCTGGCCGAGGTCGGCGCCCACGAGAAGGAGGCGCGGCGGCTGCTGGCGCAAGGGCAGCGCAAGGCGGCAGTCTAGAATTGACGTATACGTCAACTGCGAAGCTGGCCCACGCGCCGATGCCGCCATGAACGCCCCCGACCCGGACTTCGAGCAGCGCACCCGCGCTTCGTTTGCGCAGCAGCCCGCGATGGCCACGCTGGGGGTGGCGATCGAATCCGTCGCGGCCGGCCGCGTGGTGCTCGCGATGGCGCATCGCGCCGACCTGACCCAGCAGCACGGCTTTCTGCACGCCGGCATGGTCGCCACCGCGCTCGACTCGGCCTGCGGCTACGCCGCGTTCACGCTGATGCCGGCCGGCGCCGGCGTGCTGACGATCGAGTTCAAGATCAACCTGCTCGCGCCGGCGCGCGGGCCGCGGCTGCGCTTCGAGGGGCAGGTGACCAAGGCCGGGCGCACCATCAGCGTCGTCGACGGCCAGGCGTTCCAGTTCGACCCCGCCGGTGGTTCGCCCAAGCTCGTCGCGACGATGACGGCCACCATCATGACCGTGACCGGGCGCGACGACGTGCGCCACTGAAACCCATTGCAAGGAGCCCCCCGATGAACGACCTGCCCGGCCTGAACTTCCAGCTCGGTGAAGACGTCGACGCGCTGCGCGACGCGGTGCGCGACTTCGCGCAGACCGAGATCGCGCCGCGTGCCGCCGAGATCGACGCCAGCGACCAGTTCCCGATGGACCTGTGGCGCAAGATGGGCGCGCTCGGCGTGCTCGGCATCACCGTCGACGAGGAATACGGCGGCGCCGGCATGGGCTACCTCGCCCACATGATCGCGATGGAAGAGATCTCGCGCGCATCGGCCTCGGTGGGCCTGAGCTACGGCGCCCACAGCAACCTGTGCGTGAACCAGATCAAGCGCAACGGCAGCGCCGCGCAGCGCGCCAGGTACCTGCCCAAGCTGATCAGCGGCGAGCATGTGGGTGCACTGGCGATGAGCGAGCCCGGCGCCGGCTCCGACGTGATCGGCATGAAGCTCAAGGCACAGGACAAAGGCGACCACTACCTGCTCAACGGCACCAAGATGTGGATCACCAACGGCCCCGACGCCGACACGCTGGTCGTCTACGCGAAGACCGAGCCCGAGCTCGGCGCGCGCGGCGTCACCGCGTTCCTGATCGAGAAGGGCATGAAGGGCTTCAGCATCGCGCAAAAGCTCGACAAGCTCGGCATGCGCGGCAGCCACACCGGCGAGCTGGTGTTCCAGGACGTCGAGGTGCCGGTGCAGAACGTGCTCGGCGCGTTGAACGGCGGCGCCAAGGTGCTGATGAGCGGGCTCGACTACGAGCGCGCGGTGCTCACCGGCGGGCCGCTGGGGATCATGCAGGCGGTGATGGACAACGTGGTGCCGTACATCCACGAGCGCAAGCAGTTCGGCCAGAGCATCGGCGAGTTCCAGCTGATCCAGGGCAAGGTGGCCGACATGTACACCGTGCTGCAGGCCGGCCGCGCGTTCGCCTACACGGTGGCGAAGAACCTCGACCTGCTCGGCAGCGAGCACGTCCGCCAGGTGCGCAAGGACTGCGCCAGCGTGATCCTGTGGTGCGCCGAGAAGGCCACCTGGATGGCCGGCGAGGGCATCCAGATCTTCGGCGGCAACGGCTACATCAACGAGTACCCGCTCGGGCGCCTGTGGCGCGACGCCAAGCTCTACGAGATCGGCGCCGGCACGAGCGAGATCCGCCGCATGCTGATCGGGCGCGAGTTGTTCGCGCAGACGATGTGAGCGCGCCCCGGCGCATCGTCGCGGTCGGCGGCGGCGGGTTCCTGATGGACGACGCAACGCTGCTGCAGGAGCGCTATCTGGTGTCGCTGTGCGGGCGCACGCGGCCTCGTGCGCTGTACCTCGGCACGGCGGCCGGGGACGGCGAGCGCGCGCAGCTGAAGTTCATGAAGGCCTTTGCCGCGCTCGGTTGCGACGCCGACACGCTGCCGTTCTTTCCCTATGAGATGCGACGCGACTACGCGGCTGCCGTGCACCGGGCGGATCTGGTCTACGTCGGTGGTGGCAACACGCCCGCCATGCTGGCGGTGTGGCGCGAGTTCGGATTCGAGCAGGCGCTGCGCGAAGCCTACGAGGCCGGAACCGTGTTCGCAGGCATCAGCGCGGGCGCGAATTGTTGGTTCGAGCAGTACGTGACCGACAGCGTGCCCGGCGGCGGCGTGCGCCCCGGCCTGGGCTGGGTGCCCGGTACGTTCTGCCCGCACCTGGACAGTGAAAGCTGGCGCCAGCCGATGCTGGCCGGCACGTCGGGGCCCGCGGTGGGTGCGGGCGAGAACGTGGCGGTTCTGTTCGAGAACGAAGGCTGGGCCGAAGCGGTCAGCAGTGCTGCCTTGGCGAAAACGGTTTCGTGCTGGCGTCGACTCGGCGAGGAGCCGCTCACGTCCTTTGATCCACGGCGCTTGGAAGTCCAGGCGCCGCCATGAGTGAGGTGCAACGCATGCCGATCGGGCGCAAGTCGCCATGTGCGCCATCGAATCGGGTCCGAACGGAGTCTCCCTCTCCTTGGGAGTGGGTCGGGGTGTGGGCCACCGCTGCGCACGCTGAGCCTCCCCGCCCAGGCTTTCGCCGCCTCGGCGCTGCGTACACTTCTGCAAATTGCCGCACCGCAACATCATGACCACCCAGCTCCAGGAACTTCTCGAAAGCAACCGCCTGTGGGCGGCCAAGACCGAGGCGCGCAGCCCCGGGTTCTTCACCGGGCTGCTCGCGCAGCAGGCGCCGCAGTACCTGTGGATCGGGTGCGCCGACAGCCGGGTGCCGGCCAACGAACTCGTCGACCTGCTGCCGGGCGAGTTGTTCGTGCACCGCAACGTCGCCAACGTGGTCGTGCACTCGGATCTGAACTGCCTGTCGGTGATCCAGTTCGCCACCGATCTGCTGAAGGTCGGGCACATCATCGTCGTCGGCCATTCGCGCTGCGGCGGCGTGGTGGCGGCGCTGAACGACACCCGCGTCGGCCTGGCCGACAACTGGATCCGCCATGTGCAGGACGTGCGCAACCGGCACTGGGAGTGGCTGCGCACGCTCGCACCTGAGCGGCGCGTGGACGCGCTGGGCGAGCTCAACGTGATCGAGCAGGCGCGCAATGTCTGCCAGACCACCGTGGTGCAGGACGCCTGGGCGCGCGGCCAGGCGTTGGTGGTGCACGGCTGGTTCTACGGCCTGCACGACGGGTTGTTGCTCGACCTGGCGATGACGGTTGACAGCGCGGCCCAGATGGCCGCCGCGTTCGAGCACGCGGTCGCGGCGCTGCACGTGCGCCACGGCGCGGCGCGCATCGGTACCTGATCGACGTGCGAGCGACGTGAAGCAGCCCACCGCGTTCCCGGCCGCGCTGACCGACCCGCGCGCGTTCGACATCGCGCAGGCGATGCTCGACGGCTTCGACCGCCACTACCGGTTGTTCCGCGAAGCCAGCGCCGACGCCAAGCGCCGCTTCGAAGCGGCCGACTGGCACGGCCAGCAGCGCGCGCAGCGCGAGCGCATCGAGTTCTACGACCTGCGCGTCGAGGAGGCGTCGGCCCGGCTGCAGCGCGAGTTCCAGGCCGCCGAGCTGCCCAAGGACACCTGGCAGCAGGTCAAGTTGCACTACATCGGGCTGCTCACCGGCCACCACCAGCCCGAGCTGGCCGAGACCTTCTTCAACTCGGTGACGACCAAGATCCTGCACCGCAGCTACTTCCACAATGACTTCATCTTCGTGCGCCCGGCGGTCTCCACCGAGTACATCGAGAACGACGAACCGGCCTCGCTGCCGACCTACCGCGCCTACTACCCGACGCGCGAGACGATGCGCGAGACCTGGCTGCGCATCGTCGACAACTTCCAGTTGGCGCGGCCGTTCGAGGACCTCGGGCGCGACATCGACAGCGTGCTCGAAGCGGTCGCCGAGCAGTTGGGCGACTACCGGATGCGCGCCAATTTCCAGGTCCAGGTGCTGAGTTCGCTGTTCTACCGGAACAAGGGCGCGTACCTGGTGGGCAAGATCATCAACGGCTTCAACGAAACGCCGTTCGCGCTGCCGATCCTGCACAACGAGCACGGCCAACTCGTCATCGACACCGCGCTGTTCGGCGAAGACGAGCTGCTGCTGCTGTTCAGCTTTGCGCGCGCCTACTTCATGGTGACGATGGAGGTGCCCTCGGCCTACGTGCAGTTCCTGCGCTCGATGATGCCGCGCAAGCCGCGCAGCGAGATCTACAACGCGCTGGGGTTGGCCAAGCAGGGCAAGAACTCGTTCTATCGCGACTTTTTGTATCACCTGAAACATTCGAGCGACCGCTTTCGCATCGCCCCGGGCATCAAGGGCATGGTGATGCTGGTGTTCGACCTGCCGAGCTTCCCGTACGTGTTCAAGGTCATCAAGGACTTCTTCCCCGCGCAGAAGGAAACCACGCGCGAGCTGATCAAGAGCAAGTACCTGCTCGTCAAGCAGCACGACCGCGTCGGCCGCATGGCCGACACGCTCGAATACAGCAACGTGGCGTTTCCGCGCGAGCGCTTCGAGGACGAGCTGGTCGCCGAGCTGCAGCACTATTGCCCCAGCCTGCTCGAAGTCGACGGCGACTCGCTGGTGATCCGCCACGTGTACATGGAGCGGCGCATGATCCCGCTCAACATCTACCTGCAGGAGGCGTCGTTGGCGCAGATCGAGGCCGCGGTGGTCGAATACGGCAACGCCATCAAGGACCTGGTGCGCGCCAACATCTTCCCCGGCGACATGCTGTGGAAGAATTTCGGCGTCACGCGCCACGGCAAGGTCGTGTTCTACGACTACGACGAGATCGAGTACCTGAGCGACTGCACCTTCCGCAAGGTGCCGCAGGCGCGCACCGAAGAGGAAGAGATGTCGGGCGAGGTCTGGTACCGGGTCGGCCCGAAGGACGTGTTCCCCGAGACCTTCGGCCCGTTCCTGCTCGGCAACCCGGGCGTGCGCCACGTCTTCATGAAGCACCACGCCGACCTGCTCGAAGCGTCGTTCTGGCAAGGCCACAAGGAGCGCATCCTGGCCGGCTACGTGCATGATGTTTTTCCCTACGATGCGCACAAGCGCTTCCAGTACCGGCGCGCGCTCGGCGCGTCGCCGGCCGCACCGTCCCCCGACCCCCAAAGGAGCTCACCATGACCGACCCCATCGTCATCGTTTCCGCAGCCCGCACGCCGATCGGCGGCTTGCTCGGCGACTTCAGTTCCCTCGGCGCCCACCAGCTCGGCGCGGTCGCGATCAAGGCCGCGGTCGAGCGCGCCGGCATCACCGGCGACGCCATCGACGAGGCGCTGATGGGCAACTGCCTGATGGCCGGCCAGGGCCAGGCCCCGGCGCGCCAGGCGGTGCTCGGCGCCGGGTTGCCGCAGTCGGTCGGCGCGGTCACGCTGTCCAAGATGTGCGGCTCGGGCATGCGCGCGATGATGTTCGCGCACGACATGCTGCACGGCGAAACCGCCGACGTGGTCGTTGCCGGCGGCATGGAGAGCATGACCAACGCGCCGCACCTGACCCACATGCGCAAGGGCGTGAAGTACGGCGCTGCGGCGCTGTACGACCACATGGCGATCGACGGCCTCGAAGACGCCTACGAAAAGATGGCCAACGGCAGCGGCAAGGCGATGGGCGTGTTCGCCGAAGACTGCGTCGCCAAGTACCGGTTCACGCGCGAGCAGATGGACCAGTTCGCGGTCGCGTCGACGCAGCGTTCCAAGCAGGCCAACGAAGACGGCAGCTTCGACTGGGAGATGGCGCCGGTCACGCTGGCCGCGAAGTCGGGCAACACCGTCGTCAAGTTCGACGAGCAGCCGTTCAAGGCCAAGCTCGACAAGATCCCCGGCCTCAAGCCCGCGTTCACGAAAGACGGCCTGATCACTGCCGCCACCTCGTCGAGCATCTCCGACGGCGCCGCCGCGCTGGTGCTGATGCGCCAGAGCACCGCCAGCAAGCTCGGCTGCCAGCCGCTGGCGCGCATCCGCGCCCACGCGGTGCACGCGCAGGCGCCGAACTGGTTCACCACCGCCCCGGTCGGCGCGATCGACAAGGTGCTGAAGAAGGCCGGCTGGTCGGCCAAAGACGTCGACCTGTGGGAGGTCAACGAGGCCTTCGCCGCCGTCACGCTGGCGGCGATGACCGAGTTCAAGCTGCCGCACGAGATCGTCAACGTGCACGGCGGCGCGGTCGCGCTGGGCCACCCGATCGGCGCGAGCGGCGCGCGCATCGTCGTCACGCTGCTGGGCGCGTTGCGCAAGCGCGGGCTCAAGAAGGGCGTGGCGGCGCTGTGCATCGGCGGCGGCGAGGCCACGGCGCTGGCGCTGGAGCTGTTCTGACGATGAAGACCGCCGCGCACGAGCGCCTGGCCGGGGTCGGCGAGAAGGTGACGAAGACCGTGCGCTTTTCCAGGCACGACATTGCCAACTTCGCGCGCATGAGCCTGGACGACAACCCGCTGCACCGCGACGTCCAGCTGGCGCAGCGGGCGCGTTTCGGCGAGATCATCGCCAGCGGGCAGCAGTCGGCGGCGGTGCTGATGGGCGTGCTGGCCACCCACTTCACGCGCTGCGACGACGGCGTGGCGCGGCAGATGCTGTGCCTGAACATGAACTTCGCGTTCAAGCGCCCGCTGTTCGCCGACCAGGATATCCAGCTCGAGTGGACCGTCGCCGGCGTGGAGTGGAGCACCAAGCTGCAAGGCATCGTGGCCCACCTCGACGGCCGCGCCGGCGTCGAGCACGCCAGCCCGGCCGTGGTGGCGCGGGGGACGATCTTGCTGACGCTGGCAGGTGCCGAAGAACCGCTCAGCGTTGCGCACCCGGGTGATCGCCTTCCGGTCGAGCGCGACCACTCGATCGCCTGAACTGCCGTGCCGCTGCACGAGCCGATCGCATGAATCCAGCTGAAGCAGCACGGGTCGACGCCGGCCACCGTCGCAGGATGAGCCCGCATGTGGCTCGGTGAAGACCACCGCGCCGTGCAGGACGCCGTGCGCGCGTATGTGCAGGACTGCATCGCGCCGCACGCCGCGGCGTGGGACAAGAGCCACCACTTCCCGAAGGACGCGTTGCGCGGCCTGGCCGGGCTCGGCTGCTTCGGCGTGGCGGTGCCGGCGCAGTGGGGTGGCGCGGGGCTGGACTACCTGGCGCTGGCGGTCATCCTCGAAGAGATCGCTGCCGGCGACGGCGCCACTTCGACGATCGTCAGCGTCAACAACTGCCCGGTGTGTTCGATCCTGATGGCCTGGGCCGACGAGGCGCAGAAGCGGGCGTGGCTCGAGCCGCTGGCGCGCGGCGAGATGCTCGGCGCGTTCTGCCTGACCGAGCCGCACGTCGGCTCGCAGGCCGACGGCCTGAAGACCACCGCGGTGCGCGACGGCGATGGCTACGTGCTCGATGGCGTCAAGCAGTTCATCACCAGCGGCAAGAACGGCGATGTGGCGATCGTGATGGCGGTCACCGACAAGGCGGCCGGCAAGAAGGGCATCAGTGCCTTCGTCGTGCCGACGAACACGCCCGGCTACACGGTGGCGCGCGTCGAGGACAAGCTCGGCCAGCACGCGAGCGACACCGCGCAGATCGTCTTCGAGGGCTGCCGCGTGCCGCGCGCCAACCTGCTGGGCGAGGAGGGGCAGGGGCTGAAGATCGCGCTGTCGGGGCTGGAGGGCGGGCGCATCGGTATCGCGTCGCAAAGCGTCGGCATGGCGCGCGCCGCGTTCGAGGCGGCGCTGGCGTATTCAAAGGAGCGTGTCGCGTTCGGCAAGCCGATTTTCGAGCACCAGGCGGTGCAGTTCCGCCTCGCCGACATGGCCACGCAGATCGAGGCCGCGCGCCAGTTGATCCACCACGCCGCGAGCCTGAAGGACGCGCATCAGCCGTGCCTGAAGGAGGCCGCGATGGCCAAGCTGTTCGCCAGCGAGATGGCCGAGAAGGTTTGCAGCGCGGCGATCCAGGTGTTCGGCGGTTACGGCTACGTCAGCGACTTCCCCGTCGAGCGCATCTACCGCGACGTGCGCGTGTGCCAGATCTACGAGGGCACCAGCGACGTGCAGAAGATCTTGATCGGTCGGGCGCTGGCGTAGCCGGCGCGCCGACCGCGGGTGCATCGGCGCCCCGATCGTGAACTTGTACCACCCGACCCCGAAAGAACAAACCGTTGCGCCGGTTCACAGGATCCAACGCGGCTTCACCCCTAGGATGCCCCCAGACCGAGTTCAGGTGCCGGGGGCGGTCTTCCGCTCCGAGGGTGCCGAGCCAGGAACCGAGGAGCCCCGATGTCTTTCATCCTCTATGCGGCAGGTTCGACCAGCGCGCGCGTTCGCACGCTGTCGATTCGAACCGTGTTGTTCGGCGGCCTGCTCGCGGCGTCCGGTCTGTTGGCTGCCGGCGCCGGCGTGGGCTATTGGATGTCGGCGATGTACGCCCAGACCCAGCCGGTCGCGCACGCCGCGCCCGAGCGCGGGCGCTCGGCGCTGCCGTTCGCGGTGGAGCAGCTGGGCGCGCTCTCGGGCCGCCTGTTCAAGCTCGAAAGCCAGGCCAGCCAACTGAGCGAACGCATCGGCGTGAAGCCGGCCATCGCGCCCAGGCCGGCAGCGCGGGCGCGTGCCGCCGACACCGCCACCGGCAGCGGCGGCCCGCTGCTGCCGCCGCGCGTCGGGCAGGAGGCGCTGGACGACCTGGGCGCGTTGCAGGCCCGGCTCGACGGCATCGAGCAGCAGATCACGCTCGTGTCCGACGCCGCTGCGCTGCAGAACCTGGCGCAGATGCGCCTGCCCAGCCGCCTGCCGGTCGGCAATGCACCCATCGGGTCGACTTTCGGCAACCGCGAAGACCCGTTCACCGGCCGGCGCGCGTTCCATTCGGGGCTGGACTTCGCGGCGGTGTGGGGCACGCTGATCCACGCCGCGGCCGGCGGCACCGTGTCGTTCGCCGGCGTGCGCCACGACTACGGCTGGGTCGTCGAAATCGACCACGGCAACGGGCTGACCACGCGCTACGCGCATGCGTCGCGGCTGCTCGTCAAGGTGGGCGACGTCGTGATGCCGGGCGACCCGATCGCCGCGGTCGGCTCCACCGGCCGCTCGACCGGGCCGCACCTGCACTTCGAGGTGCTGCGCAACGGCGAGGCCACCGACCCGCGGCGGTACCTGGCCGGGCTGTGAGCAAGGCCACCGCATGTCGATCCGACACTGGCGCGCGGCGCCCGGAAACCTCGCTCGCGTCCGGCTCGTGCTTGCGCAGGGCCGCGCGCGCCGCGGCTGGGTCGTCTGGTGCGCGCTGGTCGTCGCGGCACTGCTGGCCGGCGCCGCCGGCAGCCACCTGTACTGGCGCGAGCGGCTCGCCCCGTTGCAGCGGCAAGTCGTGGCACTGAAGGAGCTGCAGCAACTCCAGCAGGGGCTCGAGCAGTCGCGCCTGCAACTGCGCGTGTCCGAAGCGCGTGGCCACGAACTGGAGCGCCAGATCGATGCGCTCAACCAGCGTCTGCGCGAAAGCCAGGACGAACTCACCTTCTACCGCAAGACCCGCGACGCCAAGCGCTGACGCACCGTCCCGCACCGTCCCGCACCGCCCCAGGAGACCCGCCCATGTTCGCCAAGCGCAAGAAACGCCCGTTCATCGAGGTGACCAAGCTGTCCAGCCTGATCGCCGAAGACGTCGAGATCACCGGCGACGTGCACTTCTCCGGCGGCATCCGGATCGACGGCCGCATCCAGGGCAATGTGGTCGCGCGCGCGGCCGACGGCCCGACGCGCGCGCTGCTGGTGCTGTCCGACAAGGGCCGCATCGAAGGCACCGTGAACTGCGGCGACGCGGTGATCAACGGCACCGTCGTCGGCGACCTTGTCGTCGAGCACTTCCTCGAACTCCAGTCGAACGCGCGGGTCAGCGGCACGATCCGCTACGAGCACCTGCAGATGGACGTCGGCGCCGCGGTCGACGGCAAGCTGGTGAAGGCCGAGGCCACCGCCGCGGCCGACAACGTGGTGGAACTCGCGATGGACAAGGCGGTGGGCGCGGAACGGCGCTGACCGGGCCCGGCGGGTTCGCTGCGACCGGCCCTGGCGCGGCAGCGTCGCGCGCGCTCGACGGGGCACGCGACCGGCGTCGCGCCAACCGCGCAGGCCGCAGAATCGCGCGATGTCCCGCACCCGGGTGTTCGCGCTGACCTTGCTGTCGATGCTGGCCTTCGCCGGCAACTCGCTGCTGTGCCGGGCCGCACTGCGTGCCACCCGCATCGATGCCGCCAGCTTCACGACGATCCGCATCGCCTGCGGCGCGCTCGCCCTGGCATTGATCGTGCGCGTGCGCCGCGGCCCGCAGCCGCGCGCCGGCAGCTGGGCTTCGGCGCTGGCGCTGTTCGCGTATGCCGCCGCGTTCTCCTTTTCGTACCTCAGCCTGAGTGCCGCGACCGGCGCGCTGCTGTTGTTCGGCGCGGTGCAGACGACCATGATCGGCTACGGCGTGTGGGCCGGCGAACGCTTTCGCGCTGCGCAGATCGCGGGCCTGCTGTGCGCGTTGGGCGGGCTGGTCGGGCTGCTGCTGCCGGGCCTGTCGGCACCGCCCTGGCGCGGCTCGGTGCTGATGCTGGCGGCCGGCGTTGCCTGGGGCGTGTACACGCTGCGCGGCAAGGGCGCCGGCGACCCGCTGCGCGTGACGGCGGGCAACTTTCTGCGCGCCTTCGCGCTCGCGGCGGTGTTGAGCCTCGCGACGCTGCCATGGGCTTCGCTGGACCGCGCCGGCGTCGGCTACGCGATCGCGTCCGGCGCGCTGGCCTCCGGTGTCGGCTACGCCGTCTGGTACACCGCGCTGGGCGGATTGAACGTGACCCGCGCCGCGACCGTGCAACTCAGCGTACCGGTGATCGCCGCCGGCGGCGGCGTGCTGCTGCTCGGCGAGCCGCTGACGCTGCGCCTCGTGCTCGCGTCGATCGCGATCCTCGGCGGGATCGCGTTGGTCATCCGGGGCCAGCCGGCGGCAGCCACCGTGCGAGCGCGTCCTTGAGCACGCTCAAGGGCAACGGCTTGGTCAGGTAGCCATCCATGCCGGCGCGGTGCGCCCGCGCCGCCTCGCCACGCAGCGCGTTGGCCGTCAACGCCAGGATCGGCATGCGCGTGCGGCCCCGGGCCAGTTCCTCGCGGCGGATCGCCTCGGCCAGCGCGTAGCCGTCCATTTCAGGCATGTGCAGGTCGGTCAACAGAATCGCGTACCCGCCTTCCCGCCAGCGCAGCAACGCGGCGGTACCCGTTTCTGCGATGTGAGCGGCGTAGCCGAGCAATGCAAGCTGGCCGGCGATGACCAGGCGATTGACCTCGTCGTCCTCGGCGACCAGGATCAGCCGCCCCAGCGCGCGCGCCTGGTCCGGCGTGGGCGCGGGGATGCGGTCGTCGTCGACCACCGGATCGTTGCGGTCGTGATCGATCGGCGGCGTCACGCGGCCGGCGGCCGTCGCCACCGCGCGCACGAAGGCTTGGCGCCGCCGCAAATCCACGCGCACGACATCGGGGCTCACGTGGCTCGCGGCCGGGCGCTGGCCGTGCGCCACCAGCACGTGGCGCAAGCCCGCTGCGCCGAGGTCCGCGGGCAGCGCAGTGCCCGGCGGCGGGGCGGCCCGGATCACCACGACGGGCGGGCGCAAGCCACGCGCCGCCTCGGCCGCTGCGGCCGCGTCGGCGGCGCGGTGCACGCCGGCACCGGATTGTTCGAGCCAGCTTTGCAGGTCTTCGAGCGGGAGGTCGGGATCGTCGACGACGATGCAGTCCAGGCCCGCCAGCTCGAGCGGCTCGGCGGCCGGCTGTTCGGCGCTGGCGCGCAGCGGCAACCAGACGGTGAACGACGAGCCCGCACCGGGCTCGCTGACGAGGTCGATGCGCCCGCCCATCATGGCCACCAGCCGCTGGCAGATCACCAGCCCCAGCCCGGTGCCGCCGAAGCGCCGGCTGGTGGACGACTCGCCCTGCGTGAAGGGCGTGAACAGCTTGGCCACGGTGGCCGCGTCCATGCCGATGCCGTTGTCGGCGATCGCGAAACGCAACTGCCCGTCGGCGGCAGCGACCCGCAGCGACACCCGGCCCGCACGATCGGCACGCCCGGCGCTGAACTTGATCGCGTTGCCCACCAGGTTGTTGAGCACCTGGCGCAGCCGCACCGCGTCGCCGAGCACCTGCTCGGGTGTGCCGGGCGCGATGAACGCGCGCAGCGCGACCTGCTTGGCGGCGGCCCAAGGCGCGAGCGCGTCGCACAGGCCGTCGACGAGCGGCGTCAGCAGCAGTGGCTCGACTTCGAGATCGAGCCTGCCGGCCTCGATCTTCGAGAAATCGAGGATGTCGTCGATGATGCCCAGCAGCGACTGCGCCGACCCGCGGATGGTGTTCGCCATCTGCAGCTGCTCGGCGTCGAGCCGGCTGTACGCGAGCTGTTCGGCCATGCCGATCACGCCGTTCATCGGCGTGCGGATCTCGTGGCTGATGGTCGCCAGGAAATCCGACTTGGCGCGGTTGGCGGCCTCGGCGGCGGCTTTGGCCTGGGCCATCGCGTCTTGCCCGGCGGCCAGTCGGTCCATCGCGTCGTGCAGTTGGCTGCGTTGCCGTTTCCAGTCGGCGCGCAACTGGCTCAGCTGGCCGGCCAGGTACGCCATCGTCAGCAGCACGACGGCGACGAAGATGAAGTGGTGCAGCTCGATCAGCGGCACGAAGACCCGCGGGTCGCGCCAGGCGCCGAACGCCATCGTGACGCCGAAGACGGCGACCGCGAACCAGCCCAGCTCACGGCAGCGCCCGGGGGTCAGCGTGTAGATGCCGAACATGATGACCAGCCCGACCAGCATCGGCAGGATGCCGCGCACGTGCGGATTGATGTGGTACGCGAACGCGATCGCCACGACGCCGAACACCATCTGCGGCAAGGTCAATGCCGGGTCGGAGAGCCCAAGCGTGAGGCCGCTGCGGATCACGGCGTAGAAGCCGCACACGCCGAAGAAGATGAAGACCGCGAGCCAACGCGCCGCGTCGCCATCGGCCAACCCCTCGCTGACGGCGTTCCACTGGGCCAGCAGGCTGAGCGCGTAGACGCCCGCGGCGACCAGCACCTGCCGCAGCCGCCAGCGCAGCCGCGGCTCGCCGCCCAGCACCAGCGCGGCGGCGCGGTCGATCGCAAGCCGATACCGGTGGCTGCCGCGCGTGCGCGGCGTCGGCCGGGCAGGCCCGCTGGCGGCGATGCCCGGCGCGGGCCGGGAGCGTGATGGGTCTTGGGGCACGGGGCAGGGGTCGGTGGCGGCGCGGCGGGAAGCGGTCGCTGCGAACGCGGGGCCGGCGGGGCGGATGGTCATCCTCGGTATCGGCCGCCGGGCCGGGAAGTTGAGTGTGTTGCGGATTGCAGCGTCGGAGTATCCGCTTGCCGATCGGCCCGGCACCCGGATCGAACCCGTACCGCGATGGCGACGCTATTCTTCACGGCTTCAACCGCAACGCCGCCGGTCCACGCGGCGTTGTCGACACGGAGGTTCGGCAATGAGCGATTTCGATCCGCGCGCGATCCGCGCCCTGGTGTTCGACGTGTTCGGCACGGTCGTCGATTGGCGGTCGTCGATCGTCCGCGAGGGCCAGGCGCTGTCGGCCGCGAAGGGGCTGAGCGTGGACTGGGCTGCGTTCGCCGACGCGTGGCGGGCCGGCTACCGCCCGGCGATGGCGCGCGCCACCGCCGGCGCCGCGGCGGGCGAGGGCGGGTGGGCCAACATCGACGCGCTGCACCGCGAGATCCTCGACGCGCTGCTGCCGCGCTTCGGGCTCGCGGGCCTGAGCGACGCCGAGCGCGCGCAGCTCAACCTCGTCTGGCACCGGCTCGATCCGTGGCCCGACAGCGTGGCCGGCCTGCAGCGGCTCAAGTCGCGCTTCGCGATCTCGACCCTGTCGAACGGCAACATCGCGCTGCTGGTCGACATGGCCCGGCACGCCGGCCTGCCGTGGGACTGCGTGCTGTCGGCCGAGATCGTGCGCCGCTACAAGCCCGACCCCGAGGTCTACCGGATGGCGGCGCGGCTGCTCGGTGTCGCGCCCGGGCAGCTGCTGATGGTTGCGGCCCACCCGAGCGACCTGCGCGGCGCGCAGCGAGCCGGGCTGCGCACCGCCTATGTGCCGCGCCCGCTGGAGCACGGCGCCAACCCGCACGGTGCGGCGCCGGCCGATGCGTTGGCCGACGACCGCTTCGATGTCGTCGCCGACGACTTCGTCGATCTGGCGCGGCGCCTGGGTGCGTGAGCGGCAACGCATCGATCGGAAACTCCGAACTGGCGCGCGAGGTCGACGCTGCGGCGGTCGGCGCGATACTGAGCACCCGACCCGGGCCCGCGGCGCTCGCCGCCGATGGGCCGCCCCAGGAGGCTCCCGATGCGCACCCTCGAACTCAAGATCCCGCCGCCCGTGGTGGCGCTGCTGGTGGCCGGCGCGATGTGGGGCGTTGCCGCGGTGGCGCCCACGCTCGGCCTGCCCGCGATCCCGCGCCGCGCGGCGGCGGCCGCGCTCGCGCTGGCCGGGTTGGCCTGCGCGCTGGCCGGCATCGTCGCGTTTCGGCGCGCGCACACGACCGTCAACCCGATGAAGCCGCTGGCGTCGTCGTCGCTGGTGGACTCGGGCATCTACCGCGCCACCCGCAACCCGATGTACCTCGGCCTGGCCGGCGTGCTCGTCGCCTGGGCCGTGTTGCTGGCGTCGGTCTGGGCCTTGCTCGGGCCGGTGGCCTTCGTGCTCTACATGAACCGGTTCCAGATCGCACCCGAAGAGCGGGCGCTTTCGACCTTGTTCGGCGCCGACTACGCGGCGTATCGAGCGCGAGTTCGCCGATGGCTTTGAGGCGTTTCGATG
>JAGWTP010000068.1 GCA_028868895.1 Burkholderiales bacterium | reverse complement strand
TCGGCGCGCAGCGCCTGGGCCGCTGCGGTGGCCTGCGCGCCGTCGGCGCGGCGCTTGTCGATCACCGCCAGCACCGGCCGGTACAGGAAGCGCTGCAGCAGCCACACCAGCACGCCGAAGTTCAGGACCTCGAGCGCGAACGTGCTCCAGTCGAAGCTCACGGCGCACCTACTTGAGCAGCAACGCAAGCAGCGGGTTGCGGAACAGCACGATCAGCACGATCACCAGCACGTAGATCGCCAGCGACTCGATCATCGCCAGGCCGATGAACAGCGCCCGCGTGATCGCCTTCTCGGCCTCCGGCTGGCGCGCCAGCGCGTCCAGCGCCTGCGCGATCGCGCGTCCCATCGCGATCGCCGGGAAGACGATGCCGATGGCGATGCCCAGCAGGGCGCCGCCGGTCGACAGCAGGACGATCCAAGCCATCTTGTCCATCGTTCACTCCTTGGTTCGAGCTTCGTGCGACTGCAGCGCGCCGGCCACGTACACCAGCGCCAGCATGCCGAAGATGTAGGCCTGCACCAGCGCCTCGACGATGTGCAGCATCAGCAGCGGCACCGGCGCCAGGAACCCGGCCACCAGCAGCACCAGCAGGGCCGCCAGCTCCAGGCTCATGATGTTGCCGAACAGGCGCACCGCCAGCGCCAGCGTGCGCGTGATCTCGCCCAGCAGGTGGAACGGCAGCAGGATCGGGTTCGGGTCGAGGTAGTGGCGCAGGTAGGCGCGCAGGCCGTCGATGCGGATGCCGAACCAGTGCACCGCGCCGAACACCGTCAGCGCCAGCGCCGCGGTCAGCGACAGGTCGCCGGTGGGCGAGTGCAGGCCCGGCACCACTCCGAGCAGGTTGGCCGAACCGATGAACAGCCACAGCGTGCCGATGAAGGGCAGCAACTGCGCGGCGCGGCCCGGCGCGGCGTTGTCGATGGCGTCGCGCAGCGCCAGCACGGTGGCCTCCAGCGCGAGCTGCCAGCGCGACGGTGCGGCCACGCTCATGCGCCGCGTGCCGGCCCAGGCCGCGCCGCCGAGCAGGGCCATCAGCAGCCAGGTCGTCAGCACCGTCGGCCCGACGGAAAGCGGGCCGAGGCGAAACGCCAGCCAGTCGAGCAGTTCGGGCGCCTGCATGGCGTTCAGTGCCGGCGGATGTAGAGGTAGACGTTGACGCTGCCCACGACCAGCCCGGCGAGCAGCCCGGCCATGGTCCAGCGGTACGAGTAGTGCGGCAGGCGCGCGTCGAGCCAGTCGCCGAGGTAGGCCCCGCCGACCACCGGCAGCACGAACAGCAGCGCGAGCGTGCCCAGGAACACGGTCTGGGCGAGCAGCGTCGGGCGGTCGCGCTCGGCCTGCGCCATGCGCTGGGCCTGCTGCTCGATGGCCTGCTTGAGCTGGTCGTCGTCGGGCATGCGCGTCACTCCCGCTCGAGCTGGGCCACGCTCTCGAGCATCTCGGCCTCCAGCCGGTGCAGCTTGCGCCGCGTCTGCGCCAGGTCCCGCTCCTGGGCGAGCATCTCCTGGGCCAGCGTGGCGGCGATCGCCGCCGCGTCGGTGCCGAGCAGATAGCGCCGGGTCGAGATGCGCAGTTCGTTGTCGACGAAATACGCCAACCCCCCGGGCAGGCCGACGAAGCGGCGTGCGCCGTCGGCCAGCGTCAGCCGCGCCAGGCCGAACGCGAGCACGGTCATGAACCGCTCGTGGCGCGCCATCAACCCGAAGCTGCCGCTCGGGTCTTCGCCGACGAAGCTGGCCACGCCGTCGATCGTCTCGCCGCGGTCGGCGCCGAGCAGGTGCAGCCGGAAGGTGTTCATGGCGCGGCCGCCTCGCTCATCGCGCCGCGCATGTAGCAGCGCTCTTCGGGCAGACTGTCGAAGTCGCCGCGCAGGAACGCCTCGCAGTCGGCCAGCGTTCGCGCCAGCGGCACCGACTCGCCGCGGCCGGCGTTTTGCGCCGTCATCGCATGAAACGGCTGGGTCAGGTAGCGCTGCAGGCGGCGCGCGCGCTGCACCATGAGCCGGTCGGCTTCGGAGAGCTCCTCGATGCCCAGCATCGTGATGATGTCCTCGAGCTCGTGGTAGCGCGCCAGGTGCTCGCGCACCTCGTGGGCGACGCGGTAGTGGCGGTCGCCCAGCACCTGCCGGTCCATCAGGTTGGTGCCCGAGGCGAGCGCGTCGACGGCCGGGTAGAAGCCTCTGGCCGCCTGGGTGCGTGACAGGATCACGCGGGTGTCGAGGTGGGCCAGGATCGCGCCCACGGCGGGGTCGGTCATGTCGTCGGCCGGCACGTAGACCGCCTGCACCGAGGTGATGTGGCCGCGCCGGCTGGAGACGATGCGGTCCTCGAGCTCGGCCACTTCCGACGGCAGCGTCGGCTGGTAGCCCACCGTGGCGGGCATCCGCCCGAGCAGGCCCGAGACCTCGGAGCCGGCCTGGACGAAGCGGTAGACGTTGTCCATCAGGAACAGCACGTCCTTGCCGAGCGTGTCGCGCAGGTACTCCGCGTAGGTCAGCGCCGCCAGGCCGACCCGAAAG
Organism: Burkholderiales bacterium; assembly: GCA_028868895.1. GTDB lineage: Bacteria > Pseudomonadota > Gammaproteobacteria > Burkholderiales > Burkholderiaceae_C > LMDS01. The sequence goes on along the minus strand of JAGWTP010000068.1, from coordinate 18,729 downwards.
CGCATGCCGGGCGACTCGTCCATCTGGCCGAACACGAGCAGCGCCTGCGCGAGTGCGCCGTTGTCGCGCATCTCGTGCCACAGCTCGTGGCCCTCGCGGATGCGCTCGCCGACGCCGGCGAACACCGACACGCCGCCGTGCAGCGTGGCCACCGCCTGGATGAACTCCATGATCAGCACCGTCTTGCCCACGCCGGCGCCGCCGAACAGGCCGGTCTTGCCGCCGCGCACGAACGGGCACAGCAGGTCGATGACCTTGATGCCGGTCTCCAGGATCGCGCTCGGCGGCAGGGTCTCGGCCAACGCCGGCGGCGCCGCCAGCAGCGCGCGGGTTGCGCCGCCCGCCAGCGCCGGCCCGCCGTCCAGCGGCGCACCGAAGACGTCGAGCAGCCGCCCCAGGCAGTCGGGCGAGACCGGCACGCTCAGGGCGCCGCCGCTGTCGTAGACCGGGTCGCCGCGGCGCAGCCCGGCGGTGCGGTGCAGCGCGATCGTGCGCACCTGGCCGGCGTCGAGGTGGTGCAGCACTTCGAGCACGATGCGCTGGCCACCGGCGCGAACCTGCAGGCCGCGGTGCAGCGGCGGGCGCTGCGCGCACGCGACATCGACCACCGGGCCATGAACCTCGAGCACGTGGCCCACCGCAACCGTTTCGGTGCCCGGCTCCGGCGCCGCCAGGGCGTCGTCCGGGTGGCCGATTGTTCGAAGTGCAGGTGGCTCCATCGCCGGATCAGTGTGCCGACGACGGCGCCGCGCGCCGTTGCGCGAAATCAAGCCGCTCGCGGGTGCGCCGGTGGCGCCGGTTCAGGCCACCACGCCGCGCCGCGCTGCCCGGTACAGGTCCTGCGCCGGCACCGGCCGGCCGTAGAGCTCGCCCTGGAAGGCGTGGCAGCCCTGGCCGGCGAGCAGGTCGCGCTGGGCGCGCGTCTCGACCCCCTCGGCGACGACGGTCAGGCCCAGGTTGCGGCCCAGGTCGACGATGGCGTGCACGATCGCCTGCGCGCGCGCGTCGGTGACCGCGTCCTGCACGAACGAGCGGTCGACCTTCATCTGGTCCAGCGGCAGCCGCTTCAGGTAGTCCAGCGACGCATAGCCGGTGCCGAAGTCGTCGAGCGACAAGCCGATGCCATGCGCCTTCAGGGCCTGCATCATGGTCACCGTGCCGTCGATGTTCTCGATCAGCTGGCTCTCGGTCAGTTCGAGCTTGAGCCGGTCGGCGCGGGCGCCGTGGCGGGCCAGCGCGTCGAGCACCAGCGCCACGAAGTGCGGTTCGCGCCACTGCCAGGCACTGACGTTGACCGACAGCGTGAGGCCGGCCGTGGCCGGATCGGCGGCCCAGGCGGCGAGTTGCGCGCAGGCGGCATCGAGCACCCAGGCGCCGAGCGCCGGCATCAGCCCGGCGTCTTCGGCCAGCGTGATGAATTCGTTGGGCGCCACCAGGCCGCGCTGTGGGTGTTGCCAGCGCACCAGCGCCTCGGCGCCGAGCAGATGCTCGTCGCGGCCGACCACCTTCTGGTAGTGCAGCATGAATTCGCCGTGCCCGATCGCCGCCTGCAATTGCGCTTCGAGCGCGCTGCGTTGCTGCAGCGCCTGCTGGATCGCCGCGTCGTAGAAGCGCAGCGTGTTGCGCCCGGCGGCCTTGGCCTGGTACATCGCCTGGTCGGCGCGGCGCAGCAGCTCGTCCACCGTGATGACGTGCTCGCCGAACAGCGCGATGCCGATGCTCGCGCTGCCGTGCCAGCGGTGGCCGCCGATCAGGTAGGGTCGGTGCAGTTCGGCCAGGATCTTCTCGCCCACGAGCTGCGCCTGGCCGGCCGCCCGGACGGGCGCCGTGCTGAGGTCGGCGGCGAGCATCACGACGAACTCGTCGCCGCCGGGGCGCGCCACCGTGTCGCCGGCGCGCACGCAACCGGTCAGGCGCTGCGCGACCCGCTGCAGCAGCACGTCGCCCTGGGCGTGGCCGAGCGTGTCGTTGATGGCCTTGAAGCGGTCGAGGTCGATGAACATCAGCGCGCCTTCGCGCTGCGAGCGCGCGCTGATCGCCAGCGCCTGGTGCAGCCGGTCCTTCATCAGGCGCCGGTTCGGCAGGCCGGTGAGCGGGTCGTAGTAGGCCAGCCGCGCGATCTCTTCCTCGCGCGCCTTGCGCAGCGAGATGTCCTGCATCGTGCCGACATAGCGCACCACCGCCGGGTCGTCGTCGGGCACCGCGGTGATGGTCAGCCACTGCGGGTATATCTCGCCGGACTTGCGCCGGTTCCAGATCTCGCCCTGCCAGGTGCCGTTGCGGTGCAGGCTTTCCCACATCTGGGCGTAGAACCCGGCGTCGTGGCGCCCCGATTGCAGCAGCCGCGCGCCCCGGCCGACCGCCTCCACGGCGCTGTAGCCGGTGATGCGCGTGAACGCGGTGTTGACGCGCGCGATCACGCCCTGCGCGTCGGTGATCATCATCCCTTCCTGGGATTCGAATGCGGTCGCCGCCAGCCGCAACTCGGCCTCGGCGCGCTTGCGTTCGCCGATGTCGGTGATCGTGATGCGCAGCACCGGCGGGCTGCCGTCGCGGTCGTCGCAGACGGCACGCACGCCGTCGAGCTGGGCCTCGAAGCGCTGGCCGTCCGGGCCCAGCAGCGCCAGCTCGACGCGCCGTGGCTCGCCGCGCTCGCGCAGCGCCTGGGCGTGGCGGATCCAGCGGTCGCGGTCGGCCGGTGCGACGCGGCCGACGAAGCGCCGTCCCAGCAGCGTGGCGCGGTCCGTGCCGAGCATCGTCGCGGCGGTCAGGTTGGCCTGGCTGACCAGGCCCTCGGCGTCCAACGTGACGTAGCCGACCGGCGCGAAGTCGTACAGGTCGAGGTAGCGGTCGCGCGCGGCCTCCAGCGCCGCCTGGGTGCGGCGCAGTTCCTCGTTCTGCATCTCGAGCTCGATGCGGTGCACCTGCAGTTCGTGGCCGATCTCGGTGGGCGCGGGCAGCGCCGCCGCGGGCGCGGCGCCGGCCAACGCTTCGGCCGCAGCGCGCAACTGGCGGGCTGCATCCGATGAAGGCTTGTCGGGGCGGGGCGGGCGGCGATCCATGGCGATCAGACCTGCTTCGTGTCGAGCAGTTCGATCGCCAGCAGCACCAGATCGGTGCCGTCGCCCGGGTCGGCCAGGCGGCGCCCGCCGAGCTGCAGGCGCCGCCGGCCGAGCCCGGCAAACGTGTGCTCGACCACCCGGTTCTCGAAGCGGTGTTCGCGTGGCAGCACGGTTTCGAGCAACTCGTGCATCGAAGCGAAGTCCCACAGCCGGTCGCCGAGCTCGAAGATGCGGTGTCCGACCGTGCCCTCGCGCGCACCGCCGAACGCGTGGTAGTAGGCACGGTTGGCCGAGACGACCTCGAGCGTGCCGTCGAGCACGATCAGCGGTTCGTCCATCGCATCCACGATCGCCTCGGCCAGATCGCGCGCCTTGCGGGCCGCAATGACCTGGACCCGCTCGGTCACGTCGGTGAAGGTCAGCACCACGCCGTCGATGACGTTGTCGACGGTGCGGTACGGCTGGATGCGCGCGAGGTACCAGGTGCCTGCCGCAGTGCGGGCCTCGCGCTCGATCGGAACCAGCGTGTCGAGCACGGTCTGCGCGTCGGCCAGCAGGTCGATGCCCTGCAGCTCGCTGCGGATGTCGGCCAGCGGCCGGCCGACGTCGCTGGCCACGAGCCGGTAGACCTGCACCGCGTCGCGCGTGTAGCGCCGGATGCGCAGCTGCCGGTCGAGGAAGATCGTGCCGACCCGGATGTTGTCGAGCAGGTTCTTCATGTCGTCCTGCATCGCCGCCATCTGTTCGATCTTGCCCTGCAGTTCGGAGTTGACCGTCACCAGTTCCTCGTTGACCGATTGCAATTCTTCCTTCGAGGTCTCGAGCTCCTCGTTGGTCGACTGCAGTTCCTCGTTGGTGGACTGCAACTCCTCGTTGGTCGACATCAGCTCCTCGTTCGACGCCTGCTGCTCTTCGAGCATCGACGTCATGCGCCGCCTGGCCGACTCGAGCTCGCCGCGCAACTCGTCGAGCCGGGCGGCGTCGGCCGGCGCGCCGCCTTTGGGTCGGCGGCGCGGCTTCGGCGGCGCCGTCTCGGCGAGTTCGCGAAAGCTCACCAGCAGCAGGCCGGCGCCGCCCTGCGCGCCCGGCAGCGGCCGCACGCTCAGGCCGACCGCCGGCTCGGCCGCGGCGCCGTCGGTGTGCAGGTGCAGCGTGCGGGCTACGGCCGGCGCACCCGGCGCGGCGGCCTCGTGCAGGGCCTCGCGCAACTCGACCTGCAGGCCCTCGCGGGCCATCTCGACGACGTTGTGGCTCGGCCGTCCGGGGGCCGGGCGCAGGAACCTGCCGGTCTCGCCGTGCACGTACAGCACATTGCCTTGCAGGTCGGTCAGCACCGCGGCCGGCGCGAACGACTCCAGCAGCGCGCGCTGCGTCAGATCGGCCAGGTCGGACTCGCGCGGCTTGGCGTGCGGCCCCGGCGGCGCCGGCGTGCCGCGGTCGGCGGCCCAGGCCAGCCCGCTTTCCAGGACCGCGCGGGTCGAGGCGATGCCGGGCTTGGCGCGGTAGAGCTTCCACTTGCGGTCGATCGGCTCGAACAGCTCGGTGTGGCTGCCCACGCTCTCCGAAGGCGACAGGAACAGCACGCCACCGGGCCGGAGCGCGTAGTGGAACGTCATCATCAGGCGGTTCTGCAATTCGGGTTCGAGGTAGATCAGCAGGTTGCGGCAGGCGAGCAGGTCCAGCCGCGTGAACGGCGGGTCCTTGATCACGCTCTGCACCGCGAACACGACCATCTCGCGGATCTCCTTCCTGACCCGGTAGCCGCCTTCCTCCTTCACGAAGAAGCGGCGCAACCGCTCCGGCGAGATGTCCTGCGCGACGTTGGGCGGGTACATGCCGGCGCGGGCGGTCGCGATGCTCTGGTCGTCGATGTCGGTGCTGTACATCTGCACCTTGAATTCGGTGCGCGTCTCGTCCATCAGCTCGCGCAACAGCATCGCGATCGAGTAGGCCTCCTCGCCGCTGGCGCCGCCGGCCACCCACACGCGCAGCACGTGGCCGTCGGGTTTGCCGGCCAGCAGCGCCGGCAGGATCTCGTGCTTCAGCGCCACGAACGCCAGCGGGTCGCGGAAGAAGCTGGTGACGTTGATCAGCAACTCGCGGAACAGCGTCTGCAGCTCGGCCGGGTGCTCCTTCAGGTGGCGCGCGTAGACCTGCGCGTCCTCGATGTCGTGCTGGGCCATGCGGCGCTCGATGCGCCGCCCGATCGTGCTCTTCTTGTACTGCGAGAAATCGTGGCCGGTGGCCGAGCGCAGCAGCATCAGGATCTGGTTCAACCCGCCCACCGCGCCCGGCGCGGTGGCCGCCGCGATCGGCCCGATCGGCAGCGAGCGCGTGCCGGCCTGCAGCGCCTGCGGCATCTTGTCGACCGCGAGCACCTGGGTCGCGTAGCCGGCCCGGATGGCACTGGCCGGCATGCCGTCGTACCTGGCCGTGGCCGGGTCCTGCACCAGGCACAGGCCACCGGCTCCATGCACCGCGCGCAGCCCGAGCGTGCCGTCGGTGCCGGTGCCCGACAGCACGATGCCCACCGCGGCGTCGCCGCGGTCTTCGGCGAGCGAGCGCAGGAAGGCGTCGATCGGCATGCGCTGGCCGCGCGGCTCGGTGGGCACGCTCAACTGCAGCGCGCCGCCGAAGATCACCATGTCGCGGTTCGGCGGGATCACGTGGACCCGGTTCGGCTCGACCCGCATCTGGTCCTGCGCCTCGACCACCGGCATCGCGGTGTTGCGCTGCAGGATCTCGGTGAGGATGCTGGCGTGGCTCGGGTCGAGGTGCTGCACCAGCACGAAGCCCATCCCGCTGTCGGCCGGCATCGCCCGGAAGAACTGCTCGAAGGCTTCGAGCCCGCCGGCCGAGGCGCCCAGGCCGACGATCGTGAACCGCCCGGCCGGCGTGGCGGCCGCGGGCGCCACCGCCGCCGGTGCGGTGGTGGTGGCTTTCGCGGCGGCGCGCGGCTCCGGGCGCTTCCGGGCGGTGCTCTTTCTGGTCGCCACGCTGTGTTCCCTTTCGATCGTCGATTCTGCAACCCGGGCCCGGGCCGAACGCCATCGTAGCCACCCGGCCTGGCCACCCATTGCCACCGCGCAACGTTCGTCCGACCGGGCCGCCGCGCGCCCGGCCGTACCGCGCTTGCGCAGGCTCAATCGCGCACGGCGCGCGCGGCCCGACGATGGCCTTCAAGGCTTGTCGGGGAGGATGGCCATGGCCGCCAAACAACTGATCTTTCGTGACGAGGCGCGCGCCAAGATACGCCGCGGCGTCGATGCGCTGGCCGACGCGGTCAAGGTCACGCTCGGCCCGCGCGGGCGCACCGTGATCCTGGAGCGCGAGTTCGGCGCGCCGCAGATCGTCAACTCCGGGGTGCTGGTGGCCAAGGCGATCGAGCTCGAGGACCCCTTCGAGAACATGGGCGCGCAGATGCTGCGCGAGGTCGCCGCGCGCACCAGCGAGAAGGCCGGCGACGGCACCACCACCGCGACCGTGCTCGCGCACGCGATGATCCAGGAGGGCATGCGCTACCTGGCCGGCGGCATGAACCCGATGGACCTCAAGCGCGGCATCGAGCAGGCGGTCGATGCGGTGGTGGCCGAGATCAAGACCATCGCACGGCCCTGCGCCGGCTCGCAGGAGATCGCCCACGTCGCGTCGATCTCGGCCAACAACGACCGCTCGATCGGCGAACTGCTGGCGCAGGCGATCGACAAGGTCGGGCGCGAGGGCGCGATCTCGATCGAGGACGGCTCGGGGCTGGTCAGCGAGCTCGAGGTGGTCGAGGGCATGCAGTTCGACCGCGGCTTCCTGTCGCCGTACTTCATCAACGACACCGAACGCCAGAGCGCGGTGCTCGAAGACGCCGCGATCCTGCTGGTCGACAAGAAGCTGTCGTCGCTGAAGGACCTGCTGCCGCTGCTGGAAGAGGTGGTCAAGTCGGGCCGGCCGCTGCTGGTGATCGCCGAGGACATCGACAGCGACGCGCTCGCCACGCTGGTGATCAACACCGTGCGCGGCACGCTCAAGACCTGTGCCGTCAAGGCGCCGGGCTTCGGCGACCGGCGCCGCGCGATGCTGCAGGACATCGCGGTGCTGACCGGCGCGAACGTGGTCAGCGACGAGATCGGGCGGACCCTGGCCAAGGCCGGGCTGGCCGACCTGGGGCGCGCCAAGCGAGTGGTGGTCGACAAGGACGACACCACGCTGATCGGCGGCGCGGGTGCGGCGCCGGCGATCCGCGAGCGCATCGCCAGCATCCGCAAGGAGCGCGACGCCGCGACCAGCGACTACGACCGCGAAAAGCTCGAGGAGCGCATCGCCAAGCTGTCGGGCGGCGTGGCGCTGATCAAGGTCGGTGCGGCCACCGAGACCGAGCTGAAGGAACGCAAGATCCGCGTCGAGGACGCCCTGCACGCCACCCGCGCGGCGATCGACGAAGGCATCGTGCCCGGTGGCGGCGTGGCGCTGCTGCAGGCGCGCCGCGTGCTCGCCGGCATGAAGGGCGCGACGCTGGACCTCGATTCGGGGCTGCGCATCGTCGCGCGTGCGCTCGAGGAGCCGTTGCGGCGCATCGTCGCCAATGCCGGCGACGAGCCGTCGGTGGTGCTGCACCGCGTCGACTCCGCCGGCGAGCGCGGCTTCGGCTACAACGCCGCGACGCGCGAGTACGGCGACCTGCTGCAGATGGGCGTGATCGACCCGGCGAAGGTCACGCGCCTGGCGCTGCAGAACGCCGGCTCGATCGCCGGGTTGCTGCTCACCACCGACTGCCTGATCGCCAACGCGCCGGCACCGAAGGCCGGGGCGGCGCCGGGACTCTCGAATGACGCCGGGCCGGAGTTCTAGCGTGGCGGGCGAGATGGCCACCCCCCTGACCGAAGGGGTCGGGCGCCACCGTCGGCCGCCGGTTGCGCACGCTCAACACCGGCGCGCCGCGGCGCTGCACGATGGCCCCATGCAGCGCTCATCGAATCTCTGGCGCGCCGCCCATGCCGGCGTGGCGGCGCACAGCGAGGTCGTGCACGTCGGTGCCGCGGGATTGCCCGGCGATCTGGAGGTGCCGGCCGACGCCGTGGGCCTGGTGCTGTTTGCGCACGGCAGCGGCAGCAGCCGGCTCAGCCGCCGCAACCGCGACGTGGCCGCCGTGTTGCAGGCGCACCACCTGGCCACGCTGCTGTTCGACCTGCTCAGCGAACCCGAGGCCGCCGACCGCGCCAACGTGTTCGATATCGCGCTGCTCGGCACGCGCGTGGTGCAGGCGATCGACTGGGTCGACCGTCGCCCCGATCTGGCCGGCTTGCACACCGGCCTGTTCGGCGCCAGCACCGGCGCCGCGGCGGCGCTGGTGGCTGCCGCGGCACGCCCCGGGCGGGTCGGCGCGGTCGTGTCGCGCGGCGGCCGCCCCGATCTTGCGGGCGACGCGCTGGCGCGCGTGGCGGCACCGACGCTGCTGATCGTCGGCGGCGCCGACACGCAGGTGCTGGCGCTCAACCGCGACGCGATGCGCCGGTTGACCTGCAACAAGCGGCTCGAGGTGGTACCCGGCGCGACCCACCTGTTCGAGGAGCCCGGCGCGCTGGGCGGCGTGGCCGAACTCGCCGCCGGCTGGTTCGAGACCCATCTGAGTGGCGGGCGGCACCGATGAACCACTCGTTCGCCGACCGCACGCAAGCCGGCCGGGCACTGGCGCGCCGCCTGCAGGAGTTGAAGCTGCCGGCGCCGGTCGTGGTGCTGGCGCTGCCGCGCGGCGGCGTGCCGGTGGGCGCCGAGGTCGCGCGCGCGCTGGGCGCGCCGCTCGACCTGCTGCTGGTGCGCAAGATCGGCGTGCCCTGGCAGCGCGAACTCGCGGTCGCCGCAGTCGCCGAGGGCGAGCCGCCCGACATCGTCATCGAGGCCGAGGTCCAGCGCGCCACCGATGTGAGCGCGGCCTACATCGAGGCGCAGGCGCAGACCGAACTCGGCGAGATCGCGCGGCGCCGCCGCTTCTACCTGGGCGGGCGCGCGCCGCTGGCGGTGGCGGGCTGCACCGCGATCGTGGTCGACGACGGCATCGCCACCGGCACCACGATGCGCGCGGCGCTGCGGGCGCTGCGCCGGCGCCACCCGGCCCGCCTGGTGCTGGCCGTGCCGGTGGCGCCGGCGGACACGCTGGCCGCGCTGCGCGACGAGGTCGACCAGGTGGTGTGCCTGTACCAGCCGAGCCCGTTCAACGCGGTCGGCCAGCACTACGACGAGTTTCATCAGGTCGATGACGACGAGGTGCTCGCCGCCCTCGACATGGCGCGCCAGCCGGCGCAGGGGGCTTGAGATGCTGAAGATCCTGATCGCGGTGGACGGCTCCGCGCCGGCGCTGCGCGCGGTCGAGACGGTCGCCCGGCTGGCGCCGCAGCTGACGGGGCTGCAGGCCTGGCTGCTGAACGTGCGCGAGGGGCCGGTGTACTACGGCGAATTGCCGCCGTTCGACTACGAGGCGCTCGAGAAGCTGCAGCGGGATCGCCAGCAGGCGTTGCTCGACGCCGCGCTCGCGCATGCGCGCCGTTGCGGCCTGGAACCGGTGTCGGTGCTGACGGGCGTGGGCGAGGCGGCCACCGGGATCGTCGATGCCGCGAACGAGCATGCGGTCGACCAGATCGTGATGGGCACGCACGGCCGCAGTCCGCTGGGCAGCCTGTTCATCGGCTCGGTGGCGCAGCGCGTGATCCACCTGTCGCGCGTGCCGGTGCTGCTGGTCAAGTGATGCCGCCGGCACCCCCCGGGCCGCTGGCGCCGTGGCGCGCGCGGTGGGCCGCGATTGCGTTGGCTCAAGCGTGGCCGTGCCGATGCCGGGCACGATGGCGCGATGACTTCTCTGCAAAGGAAACTGCCATGAAGGTTCTGGTCCGACAAATTGCCGTGATCGCGATGCTGGCCGCCGGTGCCGGCCTGGCCGGTGCCCAGACCGACCCGGCGCCGGCCGGGCCCGACGCGTCCGGACCGGCAGCGGGCATGGGCATGGGCATGCACGGGGGTGCCGGCATGCGCGGCTGGCACATGAACCGGGACAACACCCCGGGCTGGGCGCTGATGACGCCCAAGGAGCGTTCGGAGCACTACCGCAAGATGATGGGCATGAAGACCTACGAAGAGTGCCACGCCTACATGACCGAAGAGCATGCCCGGATGGCCGAGCGCGCCAAGGACAAGGGACGCACGATCCCGGCTCAGCCCCGCCACGACCCCTGCGCCCGCCTCAAGAACTGACGCCACGCCGCCTGGCCCGGACCGTGCCGGCGTGCCGGCGTGCCGGTGTGCCGGCGTGAGGGCGGGATGGCTCCTGCGAACGGTGCTCTCGGTCGGTCGATTGCGTTTCGGCATCAATGCGGTTGCGCGCGCGTGTGCGCGTGCGCTTGCGCCGGGAAACTCATCGCCCAGGCCAGCCAGCGCCAGGCGCCGGGGTTGTCGCGCATGATGCCGAGCCAGCCGTGCAGCTGGGTGCGTTGAAAGCGCTGGTGCGTGTCGCGCGGCCGCAGTTCGTAGGCGTGGTGCACCGCGTGGGTGAGTTCGTGCAGCGCCACGATCGGCAGGTTGGTGCCGCTCAGGCCGACATAGAGCTGCACCTCGCGCCGCTCGAAGTCGTACCAGCCGAAGGCGTTGCCGGTCTGTGACCTCGAGATGCCGCGCACGCTCACCGGCATGCCGCCGACGAGGACGCGCCGCGGCATGCTCGGCGCCTGCGCGAGCGCGCCGCGCACGGCCCGGTCGTAGCCCACGTGGCCGGGCAGGTGCTCGCTGAGCAGCAGGTTGAACCACAGCCAGGCCTGCGGATTGCGCAGCGCGAATTCGACCATCCCGGTGGCGAAGCCCTGGGCATAGGCTTCCTCGACGCAGCCCTGCTGGCAGCCCTTGCTGAAGTGGCTCAGGCGGATCAGGCAGGCCAGGAACGCCTCGGCCAGCTTCATGCCGCGCAGATCGCGGCGCAGCTCGATGCACTGCTCATCGAGATTGAGGCAGGCCAGCCGGCGCCGGTCGCGCATCGCGGTGGCATCGCGCCATTCGAGCGACAGGTGGTACGGGCCGAGCGCGACCGTGAAGGGCAGGCGTGCCTGCCCTGTGCGGCCGTTCTCGGCCGCGGCACCCGTTGCTGCACCCACCGTCGCACGCAAGCGAGCCACCCTGGTCGTCGACACGGGCGCCGGAGCCGCCGCTGGCTCGGCCCGGCAACTAGACGCTGACGATGAGGTCGTTGACCACGCGGGAGATGCCCGGGGCCGACCACGCGGCGCCCTGCGCAGCGGAACGTTCGGCCCAGGAATGCACCGTGCCGCGCAGCGTCACGGTGCTGCCGCTGACATCGACCTCGATGCCCTTCGCCTCGCGCTCCGCCTGCCGCGTCAGGGCGTCGCGGATTCGGTGGGTGATGTTGGCCGGTGCGACGTTGCGCTTGAGCGTGATCGAATTGGTGACCGCGACCACGCCGGTCAGCGGGCGCACCGCCTTCTCGGCCTCGCGGCGCTGGTACTCCCAGTCGACCTCGCCGGTCAGCGTGACCCAGCCCTTCTCGACCTTCACGCGGATGCGCTCGGCGGGAATCAGGGCGTGCCACTTGAATGCCGATTCGGCGGCCGCGGCAATTTCCGAATCGCTGCGCACGTGGCTCGACGCAAGCTTCACATCGAGCTCCAGCGCGATCGCCTTGACGCCCTGCACGCGCTGCAGCGCGCGTTCGATGGCGTATTTCTCGGCATAGGTGTCGAGGTGGCCGGTCAGCGTCACGACGCCGTCCTTGACGGCCACGCCGACATTCGTCGCATTGATCGACGGGTCCCACTCGAGCTCGGCGGCCACGTCGGTCTTCAGTTGTGCATCGGACTTCATTGCGTTTCCTTTCCGCGGTTGATCCCTCGGCCCGCGCGCACCTGCCGCAAGGCCCGGCCGGCAACGATCACGTTGCCGATGCCGCAACCATGCTGGGATCGATGCCGCGCATGCCGATTGAGCCGGCGCAATCGTTCGTCGCTCCACCGCGCGCACGCTGCGCGGAGGGCGTTCGGCGCGCCCTCAGGTGGGCCTGCGCGCCGGCTTCGAGCGCACCGGCGGCGGCTCGGCCTCGAGCAGGCCGTAGCCGGAGTCGTCCTTGGCCAGTTGATGCTCGAAGCCGTAGCGGATCAGCGCCGCGGTGCTCGTCAGTTGCAGCTTGTCGAGGATGCGGCTCTTGTGCGTGCTCACGGTCTTGATCGACAGGTGCAGTGCCTGCGCGATGTCGGTCAGGCGCTCGCCGGCGACGATGCGCTGCAGCACCTCCAGTTCGCGGTCGGAGAGTTCGGTGTGGCGTGGCGCCTGTACCCCGCCGCTGAGTTGCTGCACCACGCGCTCGGCCAGGCTGGCCGACACGTAGGCACCCCCGGCGGCGACCTTGTGCACCGCGGCGATCAGTTCGGCCGCGGCGCTGTCCTTGGTGACATAGCCATTGGCGCCGGCCTTGAACGCGCGCAGCGCGTACTGCTCCTCGGCGTGCATGCTCAGCACCAGCACCGCGGTCGGCGGCTTCGCGGCCTTGATGCGGCGGATCAGCTCCAGCCCGCTCATGCCCGGCATCGACAGGTCGACGATGGCCAGGTCGAACGGCTGGTTGCGCAGGAACTCGAGCGCCTGGAAGCCGGTGCCGGCCTCGGTGACGGCCCAGTCGCCGGCGATCGGCTCGAGGATGCGCTTGAGGCCCTCGCGCACGATGGTGTGGTCGTCGACCAGCAGCAGGCCGCGGCGCGTCCGGGGTGAAACGGCTGAGCGTGTCATGGCCGGGGTCGGCTCGCGCGGGTCTCGGGGGCTCGCGCTGCGTCGGCCAGCGGCAGGCGCAAGGTGTGGCGCTCGCCGCCGCTGGCGTCCGGTTCGATCACCAGCCGGCCGCCGAGCAGGTGCGCGTGCTGGTGCAGCGTCTGCAACGCCGCGCCGGCACCGCGCCGGTCGGCGCTGCGCGGCGCGATGGCGCCGTGGCTGCGCACCGTCAGCACCAGCTCGTGGCGCAGCAATTGCAACTCGACGTCGATCTCGGCGCCGCTGGCGTGGCGCGCCAGGTAGGCGAGTGTTTCCTGCAGCAGCCGGTACAACGCGGTGGTGCGGCGCTCGTCCAGCGGCGGGTCGACGTCGGGCACGCGCAGCGCGATCGCCAGGCCGAGGCGCTGCGCGCAGTCGCGCACCAGCCAGTCGATCGCCGCGTTCAGGCCGAGGTCGTCGAGCATCGACGGGCGCAGTTCGGCGGCGATGCGGCGCACCGATGCCATCGATTCGTCGAGCGTTTCGAGCATCTCGTCGATGCGCTCGGCCTGGCGCGACTGCGGCGAGCGTGGGCGCAGGCTCGTCAGCCCCATCTTGAGCGCGCTCAGCCGCTGGCCGAGCTCCTCGTGCAGCTCGCGCGCAACGCGGCGCCGTTCGGCTTCGCGGGTCTCGAGCAGCGTGGCGGCAACGCTGCGATCGATCTCCGCGTGCTTGCGTTGCGTGATGTCGATCAGCGTGACGCGCAGCGTCGGCGCGGTGCCGGCCGGCGCGACGCGCACGCAGTCGAGCTGGCCGTACAGCACGGCACCTGAACGCGGCTGCAGTGTCAGCTCGATGCGCTGCGCGCCTTGCTGTTGCAGCGCCCACTGGCGCAGCCGATGCCAGCGATCGGCGTCGGCGGCGCAGACGAAGCGCGCGAAGCGGTGCTGCAACAAGGCCGCGCGCGGCTCGTCGAGCAGCGCGGCGGCGGTCAGGTTGGCTTCGACGACGGAATCGTCGCCGGCAATCGTGAGGTAGGCCACCGGCGCGAAGTCGTACAGGTCGACGTAGCGATCGCGCGCCGCGGCCAGCTCGAGCTGGGCGCGGCGCAGCTCCTCGTTCTGCATCTCCAGTTCGACCCGATGCACCTGCAGTTCATGCTCGAGCGCGCTGGTGCGGGTCTGGTGCGCCGCCGGGCGGGTTGGTGCCGGCTGGCTTGCGGGCGCCTTCGCGGCGCGCGCGGCGGCAGGGCGCGCGGGCCTGGCCATGGTTCAGAGCCTCGGGCTGGTCGTGGCGGGCGCGGCGCCTTGCGCTGCCTCGCCGCCGCCGCGCTTGTCGTGGGGCGCCAGCGGCAGGCGCACCGTGACGCGCGCGCCGCCGCCGCTGGCTCCGCCGATCTCGAACTGCCCGCCCAGCATGTAGGCGCGCTCGCGCATCCCCATCAGGCCGTGGGTGCCTTCCCGGTAGACCGACGGCTCGGCAAAGCCGGTGCCGTTGTCCTGCACCGTCAGCACCAGGTCGCCGCCCTCGCGGCGGGTCTCGATCTGCACCTCGGTGGCGCGGGCGTGGCGGGCCACGTTGGTCAGCGCCTCTTGCACCATGCGGTACAGCGCGATCGCGGCGACCTCGCCGAGCTCCGAATCGACGTCGCCCAGCTGCAGCCGCACCGCGATGCCCATGCGGCGCGCCCAGCCGTTGGCAAGCCACTCGATGGCGGCGTTCAGGCCGAGGTCGTCGAGCATCAGCGGCCGCAGGTCGGTGGCGATGCGGCGCACCGAGGCGACCGTCTCGTCGACCATCTCGAGCATCGCCGCGATGCGCTCGCGTGCGCCAGGCTGCGGCGTCTGATCGGCGAGCGCGGCCAGCTCCATCTTCAGCGCCGTCAGGCGCTGGCCGAGTTCATCGTGCAGTTCGCGCGCGATGCGGCGGCGCTCCTCCTCGCGCGCATCGACCAGGTTGGCCGAGAGCCGGCGCAGTTCGCGCCGCGAGCGCTCCAGCTCCTGGCTTTCGCGGGAACGCTCGGTGATGTCGCTGATGACCATCTGCAACGTGGTGCGGCCGTGGTCGGGCAGGCTGGCCACCGCGATCACGACCTCGCGTTCGGCGCCGTCGAAGCGCACGATGCGCTCGTTGACCATCGGCACCGGAACGTCGCTGGCCAGCGCCTGGATCACGCGTTCACGCACGGCGGCGTGCGACTCCGGGCGCAGCAGCGAATAGATCGACCAGCCGACCAGCGCGGCGTGGTCGGCGGCGCCGAACAGCGCCGCACAGGCGCGGTTGGCGAACACGATGTGGTCGCCTTCGGTGATCCAGATCGCCACCGGGGCGAGCTCGAAGACGGCGCGCATGCGCTGCTTGAGCGCGTCGATCTCGGCCTTCATGCCCTGCTCGGCGCTGAGGTCGCGCAGCAGCGCGGTGAAGTAGCGGCGCGGGCCGAACTCGCTTTGCACGTCGACCCGCGAGATCGACGCTTCGAGCGGGAATTCGGTGCCGTCGGCGCGCAGGCCGATCACCGCACTGCGCTTGGCCACCGGCAATTCGCGCGCATCGGACGCGTCGAACTCGCGCACGTGGCGGGCATGCACCTCGCGCAGCCGCTGCGGGATGAAGCGCGACAGCTCGCTGCCCAGCGCCTGCTCCGCGGTGCAGCCGAACATGCGTTGCGCGGCCGGGTTGATCATGACGATGCGCTGCCGGTCGTCGACCGTGACGATCGCTTCGAGCGCGGCGCGCACGGCACCGTCGAGCACCAGCTCGACCGTGGGCTCGGTGATCGCGGGGCGCACCGGCTCGCTCATTGCGAACCCCCTCGCGGCGCGCGCGCCACTGCGGCACGCCGGTTCGGCCACCGCGCTCGGCCACCGGCGCAACGCACAGACAGACGGGGCGAAACGCTCATGCACCGGGTCCTGGTCGCATCGGCCCACGAGCGGGCCGACTCGACTTCGATCGTAGGCCAATGCGAGCGGCGCAGCCGCCCTCCGCGAGGCCCGGCTTGACCGGGATCAACCCCGCTGCGGCGCGCTTCAGGCGATCGGCAGGCGCTTGGACGAGGTGCTGGTCTTCTTGGGCAGCGTCAGCTCCAGGATGCCGTCGTGGTATTTGGCGACCGACTTGGCCTCGTCGACGTCGCTCGCCAGCGCGAAGCTGCGGCTCGCATAGCCGTACTGGCGCTCCGATCGAAGCACCCGGCCGTTCTTCTTCTCGTCCTTTTCCTTCTTCAGTTCGGCGCTGATCGTGACCTGGTTGCCGTCGATGCGCACATCGATGTCTTCCTTGCGCACGCCAGGCACCTCGGCCTTGACGGTGTAGTTGCCGTCGCCTTCGTGCACGTCGAGCCTGATGATCGGCGCACGCTCGGCCAGCTCGCCACGCCACGGGCGCATCAGGTTGCGAAACATGTCTTCCATCGGTTCCAGCGCAAACAGCGGATCACTGACGCGTTGCAGTTCGTTCATGGCAAGGCTCCTTCGGTGGGTTGCAAGCGACGGCCACGCCCGCGGCCGCCCGATCTGCAATTCTTGGGCCGCCGACATCGCGCCGATTGAGTCGGCGCAATGAACGAGGCGCGCCGAGGGAAATCGTCGCGTTAGGACTAATCCGAATGTCGCGTCGGACAAGATCGCGCCGGCGCGGAAGTGGCCGACATCAAGTCCGCCCGGGTGCCGATAGCAAAGCCGACGCGGCGATCACAAACTGGATGCGACGGGTCACGACGATCCACAACAAGGAGGTCCAGGATGGATACGGCAGTTCGGCTCCACGATGTCGCGCCCCGGCGCAGCCCGATGGTCCACCTGACGCCGGTGCGCGCGGGCCAGACCAGCACGTTGTCGGATCTGCTGCACCTGATGGGTGCCGGCGCCGACGCGCAGGGCCCGCTGGCCGGAACGCCGATTCCGTTGCGCTTTCTGCATGCCGGCGACACGCTGTTTCACGAGGGCGCGCCGGCCGAGGCGATCTACTTCGTGCGTGCCGGCACGTTCAAGACCTTGCGCACCGCGGAGGACGGTTACGAGCAGGTGCTGGGCTTCGTCGGCCGCGCCGAGGTGCTCGGCTTCGACGCGCTGTGCAGGGGCCGGCACCCGAGTG
Source organism: Burkholderiales bacterium (assembly GCA_028868895.1). Lineage (GTDB taxonomy): Bacteria > Pseudomonadota > Gammaproteobacteria > Burkholderiales > Burkholderiaceae_C > LMDS01. The sequence continues at coordinate 1,849 of JAGWTP010000068.1, read as the reverse complement.
CGGCGGTGGCACTCGAGGACTCGAGCGTCTACGTGGTCCTGGCCAACGACGTCCTGTCGCTTGGCCAGCGCCTGCCCGCGCTCGACCGGATCGTGCACCTGGCAGTGAGCGCTGCGCTCACGCACCGCGGCGAAGTCGCCGACGTGATGGCGGCGGTGGCCGCCGAGGTGCGCCTGGCACGCTTCCTGGTGCAGTTGTCGCGACGCATGGCCGAGTGCGGCCAGGCGTCGCGCCGCTTCCACTTGCGCATGAGCCGGCGCGACATCGCCAGCCACCTCGGCGTGGCCCACGAGACGGTGAGCCGATCGTTCACCGCGCTGGCCGACTGGGGCTTCGTGCGCGTGGACAACCGCGAGGTCGAGATCCTCGACCTGGACGCGCTCAAGGAACTCTCGCGCAGCACCCGCCGCCAGGTCGACGAACCGGTGCGCGGGCATGCGCTGAATGCCCCCGGCCGACTCGACGTGCGACCCGAGGTGCGCGCCAACGCGACCTGAGGGCGCGCGCGCCGGCCTGCGGCCAACCCGGCCGCGGCGCGGCCAGGCGTTGCGGCGCCTTTCAGGCCCGGATGCGCCGCTGCTCGCGGCGAGTGGCCAGGCCGACGACACCGAAGCCGGCGAGCATCAGCGCGTAGCTTGCGGGCTCGGGAACGGCGGCCACGGGGGCGAACGGGAGCGCGGCAACGGCCCCAATGTCCGGAACCGTGAGGCCACCGTTCAATCCGGCGCTGCCTTGCGCGCCGGTACCCACGCAGTTGCCGGCGCTGACGGTGTCGCCGATCAGGGTCACCGCGCCGGTGTGCGCCAGCGCCCGGCCGCAGGACAGCGTGACGCCTTGGTTCATGGTGATGCTCGCGCTCGCGAGGATGTTGCCGGCAAAGGTGCTGCCGGTGCCCAGGGTCGCCGAGCTGCCGACATTCCAGTAGACCCCCGCGCCCGGGCCCGTGTTGATCAGGTCGACGAACGATCCCGACGACGTGATCAGCGTGCTCGGCATCTGGAAGACCCAGGCGGCGTTGGCGTTGCCCGCGCCGTCCAGCGTCAGCGTTCCGCTCAGATTGGTGCCGCCGGCAGCAACCGTGTAGATGCCCGGCGCCAGCCTGAGCCCGCCCAGCGCCGCACCGAGCGCCGTGCCGGGCCCCATGCCGCCGAGCAGGGTCATCGCGGTGACGAGTTGAGCGTCGGCGGCGATCGCGAAGGCGTTGCCTTGGTCGGCGGTGCCGGTGAAGGCTCCCGGGCCGTCGTTGGCCAGCGTGCCGAAAAAGCCGGTGATGCCGCTCGCCGAAGAATTGTTGGAGACACCCAGGTTGCCGGTGAGGGTGGTCGCGCCGGTGTTCGTCACCGCCGCGCCGCCGAGGACGGCAAAGCTCGACAGGTTCGAACCCAGCACCGGTGCGGCCCATGACCGGACCGGCAGGAACACCAGTGCGGCTGCCAATGGCACGGCGAGTTTGAAGGGGTTCATGTGCATGTCCTGGTGGAGTCGGGGTGGGGTGGGGTGGCGGAGGGAGCCGGTGATCCGTCGCGGCGAAATCCGGCACTCGAGAAATGCAGTCTGCGCGCCATGGTTGGCAATCGGCGTAGGACGGAACCCCGCGTTCGGGGGAGCGTATTCCCGGTCGCGCCGAGGCGTCCTGGTCGAACGGCGCGGCCCTTCCGGAAGCGTGCCGACGGGTCGACGGCGTGCGGCGCGGGTCGGTCGAGCCCGACTTGGTTGCTGCCCACGCGTCCAACCGTTGACATGAATCAACGAACGAGTCGGCTTCACGCCTAATCTTCAGCATTCACCTTTGCAGAACATGCATTGCCCGGCGGGCGATGTCCTGAATCAACGGCTGCTTGAAGGAGAC
>JAGWTP010000067.1 GCA_028868895.1 Burkholderiales bacterium | reverse complement strand
GCCGGCTACGACCGCTACTACCAGATCACCAAGTGCTTCCGCGACGAGGACCTGCGCGCCGACCGCCAGCCCGAGTTCACCCAGATCGATATCGAGACCTCCTTCCTCACCGAGGAGGAAATCCGCGCGATGTTCGAGGGCATGATCCGCCACGTCTTCCGCAAGACCATGAACGTCGAGCTGGGCGAGTACCCGGTGATGAAGTACGCCGAGGCCATGCACCGCTTCGGCTCGGACAAGCCCGATCTGCGCGTCAAGCTCGAATTCACCGAGCTGACCGATGCGATGACCACGGTGGACTTCAAGGTCTTCAGCGGCCCGGCCACCACGCCGGGTGGGCGCGTCGTGGCGCTGCGCGTGCCCGGCGGCGCGGCCATGAGCCGCAGCGAGATCGACGCCTACACCGAGTTCGTCAAGATCTACGGCGCCAAGGGCCTGGCCTGGATCAAGGTCAACGACGCGGGCAAGGGGCGCGAGGGCCTGCAGTCGCCGGTCGTGAAGAACCTGCACGACGCGGCGCTGGCGGAGATCGTCAGGCGCACCGGCGCGGCCAGCGGCGACCTGCTGTTCTTCGGTGCCGACAAGGCCAAGGTCGTCAACGACGCGATCGGCGCGCTGCGCGTGAAGGTCGGCCACAGCGCGTTCGGCAAGGCCCGCGGCCTGGTGCAAGGCGTGTGGGAGCCGCTGTGGGTGGTCGACTTCCCGATGTTCGAGTACGACGAGGCCGGCCAGCGCTGGAGCGCCGTGCACCACCCGTTCACCTCGCCGAAGGACGGCCACGAAGACCTGCTCGAGACCGACCCCGGTGCGGCGATCTCGAAGGCCTACGACGTCGTGCTCAACGGCATCGAACTCGGTGGCGGCTCGGTGCGTATCCACCGCGAAGAGGTGCAGAGCAAGGTGTTCCGTGCGCTCAAGATCGATGCCGACGAGGCCCAGCTCAAGTTCGGTTTCCTGCTCGACGCGCTGCAGTACGGCGCGCCACCGCACGGCGGCATCGCGATCGGCCTGGACCGCTTCGTGATGCTGCTCACCGGCGCCGAATCGCTGCGCGACGTGATCGCGTTCCCGAAGACCCAGCGCGCCCAAGACCTGCTGACCAACGCGCCGAGCGCGGTCGACGAGAAGCAGTTGCGCGAGCTGCACATCCGCTTGAGGAGCGCGCAGGTCGCGGCGGGGTGAATGGCTAGAATGGCCAAATCGTCGTTCTGGGAGTGAAAAGTGATCATCACCGCCACTGACGCCAAGAACCGGCTCGGGCAGGTGCTCGAACGAGCCCAGACCAAGCCGGTGTTCATCGAGAAAGCCGGCCGGCGCCACAGCGTGGTCATGTCGGTCGCACAGTACGACGCCCTTCTCGCAGCCAGCGGTGCGGAGCCGCGCATCACGTCGTCGAAAGAGTTCTACGAGCGCTTCAAGGACTGGGTCGACGAGCAGAACCGGCATTTCGACGAGCACGGCCTCTGGAACGAAGAGCTGCGCACCTGGTGATGGCGCAGTACGACGTCTACGTCAATCCGAACCCTCGTTCGCGCGATTCGGTGCCGTTTGTGGTCGACATCCAGAGCGGGTTCATCGATGTGCTGCGCACGCGACTCACGATGCCGCTGTCGAGGGTGGGCGTCGACATTCCCGGTTTGCCGAAGAGACTGCTGCCGCAGTTCGTCGTCGAAGGGCAAAGGCTTGCGCTCCATGCCCATGCCGCAGCGGGTATCGACGCGCGCTTGTTGCGTGATGCCGTCGGATCGCTGGCCGATCACGCGGGCGAAATTCGCGATGCACTCGATGCGGTGGTGAGCGGCATTTGACTGATATTGTGGCGACCCGCCCGCCCAAGATTCCCGAGTCGGTGCTGGTCGTGATCCACACCGCCGCGCTCGAGGTGCTGCTGATCGAGCGCGCCGACCACCCCGGCTACTGGCAGAGCGTGACCGGCTCGAAAGACACGCCCGACGAGCCGCTGACCACCACCGCACGGCGCGAGGTCTTCGAGGAAACCGGCATCGAGATCGGCTCGGCCGCGGTGCCGCTGACCTGCCTGCGCGACTGGCACCTGAGCAACGTCTACGAGATCTACCCGGTCTGGCGGCATCGCTATGCTCCCGGGGTGACCCACAACACCGAGTTCGTCTTCGGCCTGCGCGTGTCGCGCGACGTGCCCGTCAGGCTCAGCCCGCGCGAGCACACGGCGTACCTTTGGCTGCCGTGGCGCGAAGCGGCCGATCGATGTTTTTCCCCTTCCAACGCCGAAGCGATCCTGCAATTGCCGCGCTTCGCCTGACCCGCAACCGCCGACACGATGCGTAGCAGTTCCAGCGCCGCCGCGAACCTCGCGACCCACGTGCACAGCACCCAGCACCCGAGCAGCGTGCTGCGGGTGGCCACCTACAACATCCACAAGGGCGTGCGTGGTGTGGGCCCGCGCAAGCGGCTCGAGATCCACAACCTGGCGCTGGGCATCGAGGCGCTCGACACCGACCTGGTGTTCCTGCAGGAGGTGCGGTTTCTCAACCGCGCCGAGGCCCGCAAGTTCCCCGACACCCACATCGGTTGGCCGCGCATGCCGCAGGCCGACTACCTCGCCCCCGAGGGTTTCGAGGTCGCCTACCGCACCAACGCCACCACCCGCCACGGCGAGCACGGCAACGCGCTGCTGTCGCGCTGGCCGCTGGGCGACGTCGGCCACCACGACGTCTCCGACCACCGCTTCGAGCAGCGCGGCCTGCTGCACGTGCCGGTGCACTGGAACGGCCTGCTGGTGCACGCCATCGTCGCGCACTTCGGGCTGATCCACGCCGGGCGCGTGCGCCAGGTCGAGCGGCTCGCCCGCTTCATCGAGGCCGAGGTGCCCGAAGGCGAACTGCTGATCGTGGCCGGCGACTTCAACGACTGGGGCGTGAAGCTCGACGCACCGATGCGCGCGCTCGGGCTGGACCGCGCCGGTGTGCCCGGCGACCCGCCGACCCGGTTCAACACCTTCCCGTCGCGGCTGCCGGTGTTCTCGATGGACCGCATCTACACCCGCGGCCTGCGCTGCATCTCGACCTCGGTGCCGCGCGGCAGCGCGTGGGCGCGCATGTCCGATCACCTGCCGCTGGTGGCCGAACTCGCGCTGTCCTGAGTTCACCCGTGGCCACCCGAGCGCTGCGCCCCGACCACCGGATCACGCTGCTCAAGGGCGGCGACATGCTGTTCCCGGCGCTCGTCGAGGCGATCACCAATGCCCGCGCCGAGGTGCTGCTCGAGACCTACATCTTTTCGTTCGCGCGTTCGGTCGTGCCGATCGCCGAGGCGCTCGAGAGTGCGGCACGGCGCGGCGTCACGGTGCGCGTGGTCGTCGACGGCCTGGGCACCGGCGAGGTGCCGGCGCCGTGGCGGCAGCGCTGGCAGGCCGCGGGCGTGCAGTGGCGCGTCTTCAACCCGGCGCAGGGCTGGCGAGTGCTGCTGCCCAAGCGCTGGCGCCGCCTGCACCGCAAGCTGTGCGTGGTCGACGGCAGCATCGGTTTTTGCGGCGGCATCAACCTGCTCGACGATCATTTCGACCCGAACCACGGCGTGCTCGCGCAGCCGCGCTTCGACTTCGCGGTGCGCGTGCACGGTCCGCTGGTAGCCGACATGCACGGCACCATGACGCGCCTTTGGGCGCGCCTGCAGGTCGCCAGCGAGGCCCAGCAGTTCGACGTGGCAGCGGCGTTCCAGGCGGTGCTCGACGCGGCGGATGCCGGCACCGACATGCACGACGAGGGCATGAAGACCGAACTCGACCAGGACGACGTCGGCCCGGCTGCCTCGCCCGGCACGCTGGCCGCGCTGGTGCTGCGCGACAACCTGCGCTTTCGGCGCAGCATCGAAGGCAACTACCGGCGGGCGATCGCGCTGGCGCGCACCGAGATCCTGATCGCCAACGCCTACTTCGTCCCCGGCGTGCAATTGCAGCGCGTGCTGCTGCGGGCGGCCCGGCGCGGTGTGCGCATCACGTTGCTGCTGCAGGGCAAGTATGAATACTTCATGCAGTTCCACGCCAGCCGAGCGGTCTACGGCGTGATGCTCGATGCCGGCATCGAGATCATCGAGTACGAGGCCAGCTTCCTGCACGCCAAGGTCGCGGTGATGGACGCCGAGGGCGGCGCGCTGGCCACGGTCGGCTCGTCGAACCTCGACCCGCTGAGCCTGCTGCTGGCGCGCGAGGCCAACGTCTTCGTGCGCGACGACGCATTCGCGGCCGAACTGCGCGCGCATCTGGTGGCGGCGATCGCCAAAGGCAGGCGCGTCGAGCCCGATGCCCACACCCACTGGCCGCTGGCCACGCGCAGCCTGAACTGGGTCGCCTATGCGGTGATGCGGGTGCTCGTGTTCGTGGCGGGCAAGCGCTACTGAACCGACGCTACGGGCGCGTGAGCCGCAGGACCTCGCCGACGCGCGCCCGTGCCACGTCGTCGGCGCGGAACGGCAACACAGGCCATTGCTTGCGCGAGAAGACCCAGAGTTGGTCGGTCGCGTGCGGCGATGCGGGGTTGGTGGATTGGCCGTAGGTCAACAGAGCCTGCGCGACCGGTCCGCGGTCGTCAAAGGTCACGGTCTGCACGTAGCTGGTGCCGTAGTCGATGCGCAAGCCGTCCTTGGCGATGCGGGCCGGCACCTGACGTCCGACATTGTTCAGCACGCCCTCGATTTCGTCGCCGCCGTGCAGCGGAATCGGCTCGTCGGTGATCGCCGGTCGCTGGACGCTGCCCAACGTGGCGTCGAGCGCGAAGCCCGCAGCGCGGATGTTGTTCACGGCCTGAGCGAGCGTCGCCCACACCTTCGCGGCAACGACCGGGTCGGCCATGTTCAAGCCGTACGGCGTGGCCACCGGGCGAGCCGCATCGAAGGGCACCCGCCACAGGTGGGCGATGGTCATGGCCGGACGCCAGAACTCGCGGAACAGGTGCGCGCCGCGCGCATCGAGGTCATCGCGCTGGTTCCAGCCGGCCAACGCGGTGCAGCCGTCGCGCGCCTCGGGCGTGGGCGCACCCGGGCAGGTGGCCAGCAGGTCGGGCAGCACTACCGAAGCCATGAAGTTGTGGTCGGCGAACAGCTCCTGCTGCAACGCCTCGGCGGTAAGCTTGCCGCGGGCGAGCAGCTGCGGAATCTCCGTTAGGCCCGCACGCGTGCGTGGGCGGCTCACCGTGGCGTCGCCAACCAGCGGCGAAATGCCCGCGAAACGCTGCGCCGGGTTGCTGTAGAAGAAACTGTCGTTGCTGTTTTGCAGCCAGTCGGCGCGGATGGCGACCGGCATTCGCCCGATCGGCGTCAGCCCGGGGACTGGCGAGGCCGGGTCGCGGTGCCAGTCGCAGTCGCTGCGCGCGCCGTTCAGCACCACCAGGCCGGCGGCAGGCAGCAGCGCCGCGGCGTTTCGGCTCGGCGCGCAGCGTTCGAGTTGCGCGGCATCGACATCGGGCACCGCGCTGGCGTCGGCGTACATCGCGTGGCCCTGGCGGTCCACCGCCAGCGTGTTGACCCAGGGAACGCCTTCGTTGCCCAGCGCCTTGCGCATGTCGGCCACGCTGGTGGCGTGGGCGAAGCCCAGCCAGGTGTCGAAGAAACGGGCGTTGCCGGCGTTCGCATCCTTCAACGCGTAGGCCGTGCGGGCGGTCCAGTTCAGCCCTGCGCGGGGGATGACTATCAACGGGCCCCAGCGCGTGGACCACACGGTGTGCGTCTTCTGCTGCAGCGTGCCATCAGCACCGCGCACGGTGATGCTCAGCACACGCGACGTCATCTTCTCGGGCCGTCCGTCCACCAGATAGCTGGTGGGGTCGTTCGGCGCCAGCGTCAACTCGAAGATTGTGAAGCGCTTGCCGGTCGACACGGTGTGCGACCAGGCGACGTCCTTGTTGAAGCCGATCTGCACCACCGCGCCCAAGCCGAGGCCCGCACCCATCACGTCGAGCCGGCCGGGGATCGTCAGATGCATTTCCCAGAACCGGTTGACCCCCGTCCACGGGAAATGCGGGTTGCCGAGCAGCAGGCCGCTGCCGTTGGCGGTGGTGTCCTTGCCGAAGGCCCAGGCGTTGGAGCCCAGCGGCGAGTCCAGCAACCCGGCCTCGCGCATCGCATCGGCGGCGTTGGCCACATCGACCGGCGCGGCCAGCGCACCGGTGGTGGCGGCCGGCGGCGTCGCGCCCAGCATCGCGTCGGCCAGCGCCGCGCTGGCGGCCTGCACCGCCAGCAGTTCCTGCACCCGGCGGTAGTCGGCCAGCGTCATCGGGCGCACCCAGGGTTGTGCGTTGCAGGCCGCCGGCAATGTCCCGGTGTGGTCGGCGAGGTAGCGGTCGTAGCCCTCGACGTAGCCGCGCGCCAGCGCCTGGGCCTCGGCACTGTTGGCTGCCCACTGGCGCGCGAGCAGCGCGTCGTCCATGTGCGCGGCGATGAAGAAATCGTCGACTTCGTTGGGCAGCATGCGCCGGCCGAGCATGCCCATCGCCTGGCCGCCAAAGTAGCGCGAGCGCTCGCCTCGGACCGTGACCAGGTGCTCCGCGGTCTGGCACACGTTGTCCTGGGCGTGGGCATAGGCCGTGCCGTAAGCCAAGGTTTCGGGGTCCGGAGCGCTGATGTGGGCGACGCCGTAGGCGGTGCGCTGGATCGTCGCCGTGCGCGTGTCGTTGCCTGCCGGTGGGCTGGCGCAGGCGCCCAGCAGCACCGCGGCCGCGAGCGACATCAAGGGACCAACTGGTCGGTTCATGTTCATGTTCGTTGGACTCCGCGGTTGACTGCTATTTCCAATGCCACCCGTGCGGCGCCTCACCATTGTCCGAAATACACGCCGGCGTTCTTGTGCGCGGCCGTACCGCTTTCGACCTGCGCGTCGGTGACTGTGGTGCGCCGTTTGCGACGCGCCAACCAGTCGAACAGGCGCGTGCGCAGGGCCTCGCGCACCGATTCGGTGGATGCGTCGCGGCCGAGATCGTTCATCTCGTTCGGATCGGACTGCAGGTCGAACAGTTGCTCGGGCTCGTCGAGCCAGTAGACATAGCGCCAGCGGCGGTCGCGCGAGGAATAGGCACGGGCATTGTGCGGCGTCTTATTCAGCAGGCGGCGGGCCTGCTTGAAGCTGTAGTCCAGCTCCGAGTACACCGTGTCGCGCCAGGCCGGCACATCGGCTGCGTCGGCGCGTCCGTGCAGCAGCGGCAGCAGGCTCGCCCCTTCGAGCCGGTGCGTGGCGCCGGCAGCGCCCAGCGCGTCGAGCACCGTCGGTACGATGTCCACGCTCTCGACGAAGCGCTGCTGCGCCGTGCCGCGTGTGGCATCGGCCGCAGGCGACGGGTCGGCCACGATCAGCGGCACGCGCTGGATCATGTCGTAGAACAGTTCCTTCTCGCCGAGCCAGTGGTCACCCAGGAAGTCGCCATGGTCGGAGGTGAAGACGACCAGCGTGTCGTTGAGCACGTCGAGACGGTCCATGTGTGCGAACAGGCGCCCCAGATGGGCGTCAAGCTGCTCGATCAAGCCTTGGTAGGCCGGGCGGACGATGCGCACGCATTCATCGGTCGAGAAGCTGCGGCTCTCTTCGCTTTCGCGGTACGCGGCAACCACCGGGTGGGCATTGCGCAGTTCCGACGACGTGCGCAGCACCGGCAGGCACTGGTCGGCCGTGTAACGCGCGTGGTACGGCGCTGGCGCCATGTAGGGCCAATGCGGCTTGACGTAGCTCAGGTGCAGAACCCAGGGATCGTCGCGCACGCGCGACATGAAGCTGATCGCCTGGTCGGTCATGTAGGCCGTTTCCGAGTGCTCTTCGCGAACCCGGGCCGGCAGGTGGACATTGCGCATGTGCCAGCCGCTGACAACGCGGCCTTCGGCGTCCATGCCGGAGATGACGAAGTCCGTCCACGGATCGTCACCAACATAGCCGTTGGCGCGCAGGAACGCCGGGTAGCCGCTCTCGCCACCGGGGGCGTGATGGCCATCGTATCGATCGATCTCATCGAAGCCACCGCGCTCGAGCAGTGCACCGAGCTCGGAGTCGCCATCGATGTGCAGGCGACGCAGGCCGTCGCGGTCGGGCATCACGTGGGTCTTGCCGGCCAGCGCAAGCCGGCGCCCCGCATCGCGCAGGTATTCGCCCAACGTGACTTCGCCGATCGACAGCGGCACCCGGTTCCAGGTTGCGCCGTGGCTGGCCAGGTAGCGCCCGGTATAGAAGCTCATGCGCGACGGACCGCATACACCCGAATTGACGTGGGCCTGGTCGAACCGCACGCCGCGGCGGGCGAGCGCGTCGATGTGCGGCGTGCGCAGGTACGGGTGGCCGTAGCAACCCAGATGGTCGCGCCGCAATTGGTCGGCCATGATGAAGAGCACGTTGCGAGTCAAGGCGTCACTCCAGGGTGGTAGGCAGGCAACTGCGCGGTCTCGGCGTCATGCCCGTCCTGGCGCACCGATCAGGCGGGCCAGGAACGCGCGGGTGCGATCGTGCTGCGGCCGCACGAGCACGTCGCTCGGCGCGCCCGCCTCGACAATCCGTCCGCCGTCCATGAACGCCACGCGATCGCCGGCGTCACGCGCGAACGCCATTTCGTGGGTCACAACGATCATCGTCATGCCGTCCTCGGCCAGGCCGCGCATCACGCCGAGCACCTCGTCGACCAGCTCCGGGTCGAGCGCGGAAGTGGGCTCGTCGAAGAGCATCAGCTTGGGTTGCATCGCCAGTGCGCGCGCGATGGCCACCCGCTGCTGCTGTCCACCCGACAAGTGGCTCGGATAGGCGTGGGCCTTCTCGGCGAGGCCGACCCGTTGCAGCAGCGTCATCGCACGCTCGTGGGCTTCGGTCTTCGATTCGCGCTTGACGTGCAGCGGCGCCTCGATGAGGTTCTGCAGCACCGTCTGGTGCGCGAACAGATTGAAGCGCTGGAACACCATGCCGATGCACGCACGCTGACGGCAGACCTCGCGTTCATGGAGTTCGTACAGCCGGCCGCCGCGCTCGCGGTAGCCGACCAACTCGCCGTCGACTTCGATGCGCCCGGCGTTGATCTGCTCGAGGTGGTTGATACAACGCAGCAGGGTGCTCTTGCCCGAGCCCGAGGGCCCGATCAGGCACAGCACTTCGCCGGCTGCCACCTCCAGGTCGATGCCCTTGAGCACCTCCTCGCGCCCGTATCGCTTGTGAACGTCGCGCGCGCTGACCATCGAGCGCGGCCCGGACACCGACCGTGCGATCTCAGCGTGCGCCATGTGACCCCGCGGCCGAACGGCCGAGCCGGCGTTCCACGACATGCTGACCCAGGCTGCTGATCGAAGTGATCACCAGGTACCAGAACGTGGCCACCAGCATCAGCTCGATCGTGTGCAGGTTGGACGATGAAATGTTCTGTGCCGCGGTGAGCAGGTCCCCGCCGGCGATGACCGAGACCAGCGAAGTCGCCTTCAGCAGCGAGATGAACTGGTTGCCCGCAGGCGGAATGATCACCCGCAGCGCCTGCGCGAGCACGATGCGGCGCAAGGTCAGTGCGCGTGACATGCCCAGTGCGAGCGCGGCCTCGTGCTGGCCGCGGTCCACCGCCAGAATGCCCGCGCGCACGATCTCGGCCATGTACGCCGCCTCGTTGAGGCCGAGCGCGACGACCGACGCGACGAACGGCGTCAGCAGCGCGTTGGTCTTGAACGGTCCGATGTACTCGAACAGCAACGCCAGGTTGCCCCACACGAGGATCTGCACCAGCAGCGGCGTGCCGCGCAGCAGCCACGTGTAAAGGCCGCTGCCTAGGCGCAAGACCACGCTGTCCGACAGCCGCATCACTGCCAGCAGGACGCCCAGCACTACGCCTACGACTGCCGCCAGCAGCGCCAGCAACACGGTGGTGCGCAGGCCACGCAAGATGGCCGGCGCAAACTGGTACTGCCAGATCACCGAATGAACGATGTTCGGGTTGCGCCACACCGCGGCCAGCAACCAGGCCAGCATCGCGAGCACGATCGCGCTGCTCAGCCACAGGCCGGGGCGACGCAGGGGCACAACGCGATTCATCGCAGTTCTTGGTCCGGGCCACCGCGATCCGGGCGGCGGCCCAGTCGACGCTGCACGGTCCGGCAGGCGGTGCGGTGCTCGCAACGAGCCACGACGTCAGCGGCCCATGTTGATGGTTGCGGATTTCAACGCGCCGCCTTCGACGCCGTGCTTGGCGAGGATTTTGAGATAGCTTCCGTCGGCGATCAACGCGTTCAGCGCCTTTTGCAATGTGTCGCGCAGCGCCGTGTTGTCCTTCGCCACGCCGATGCCGACCGGCTCCGGCTGGTATTCCTTGTCGCGAACCACGTCGAAGACGGTGCCCTCGCCGGCGGTACTCGCCAGATAGACCATCACGGGCGAGTTGCCGAGGAACGCTGCCACGCGTCCGGTCTGCACCTGCAGCCGCGCGTCGGCGGGCTGCGCGTACTGCAGGTTTTCGATGGCCGGCTTGCCGGTCTCCGCGCACTTGGCATTGGCCTGCGCGACCAGGGTGACCTGGGTCGAACCCTGCACCGTCGAGACGGTCTTGCCGCACAGCGTTTCCAGGCCGTCGACGTGTTCCGGGTTGCCCTTCTTGATCAGCAGCTTGGTGCCGAGGTTGAAGTAGTCGACGAAGTCGAGCAGTTTCTGGCGTTCAGCCGTGTCGTTCATCAGCGTGAACGTGATGTCGATGTGCTTGGCCTGCATGGCCGGCAGCAGCCCGGGAAACGGGATCGATTTGAATACGATCGTGCGCCCCATCTGTTTGCTCATCGCCGCGGCGAGATCGACGATGACGCCCTGCAGCGTGGTGCCGTCTGCGGCGTACGAGATCATCGGTGGGCTGTTGGTGATCGAGCCTGCGACAATCTCGTCGGCGGCCAGCGCCGGAGCGCCAGCCGCACCGATCGCCAGCGCCGCGCCGAGCAGCCCGGGCCGTGCGAACGATTGCAGCGCCGTCGCGCATGCCGCAACGGCGCGTCGCGTCGCGCGGATCGCGGATTGCGGTCGGGGGTTCCGAGGGCCTGAGGTCGACATCGTGTACTCCGAGAGGCTGTGGGATCGGGGTAATCTACGCCACGCCTCGATGATTGACGTAATCAACCGATCTACCCAATGACCCTGAGTCTGCGCGATCCGCACACCCTCGACGAACTGCTGAACTACAGGCTGGCGCGGTTGTATGCGGCCAGCGTTGCGCCGGTTACCCGGCTGATGGAGGGGCGCTGGGGTATCTCGAGGCGTGAATGGCGGCTGCTCGCATTGCTGGCCGCGTTCGGTGCGACGTCGCCGTCCGCGCTGGCGCAGCGGGCCCACCTCGACCGGCCCAGAACCTCGCGGGCCATCGGCTCGCTGGTTGCCAAGCAACTGGCAGAGCGCAGCGCCGAACTCGGCGACGCGCGCCGTGCGCGGATCGTGCTCACCGAGGCTGGACGGCAGTTGTACCGGGAGGTCTTTCCGCAAGTTGCCGCGATCAACGCCCGCGTCATGACCGTGCTCGACGACACCGCGGCGCAGGCGCTGGACCGCGCACTGGAGCAACTCACCGCGCATGCCGTGCAACTCAACGCCGAACTGGCCCGCGACGTCGGCGCCGACCGGCAGGCGGGGGGCTCGCGTCGGGTCCGCGCGCGCCACCGGCAGGCACAACCGGGTTGACCGCAAGCCTGCGGCTGCGACGGGGCCGCGCGTCAGAACTGCCCGGTCAGGTCGGAGCCGAACCGGTTCGCGCCGACGCTGCCGCGGCGCAGCCCGTTCTCGATCAGCGACCAGAGCAGGCCGATCAGCGGCACGAGATTGATCAGCACCCACCAGCCCGAGCGGTCCAGGTCGTGCCAGCGCTTGACGGCCACCGCGGCGCAGGGCCAGATCAGCAGCACCGTGGTCGCCAGTTCCGCCGCCGTTTCGGAGACGCCGACGATGCCCAGCAGCATCTCCAGCATCGCCGACACCAGCAGCGGGCCGAGCACGCCGTAGAGCCAGTACACCTTGCGCGGCACGCGGCCACGCAAGCTGAACAGGATGCGCGCCAGCGGCATCGCGTCGTCGAAAGGCGAGTCCGCCGACCGCGGCGCCGACGCCGGCATCGCATCGGCACTCATCGCGGCGCACCCAGCGAGCGCAGGATCGGCGTGGCGACGAGCTGCCCGACCTCGATGCCGTTCCAGTTGGTGAGCGGCACCTGGCTGAACGAACGCATGAACGTGGCCTCGCCGTCGTCGAGCGCCACGAAGGCCTCGATCAGCGCCGCCATCACGACCTTGGCGGCGCGCGCGTTGTTGCCGTCGTCGATCTTGATCGCCACGCCCAGGCCGCGTTCGGGCAGCGCCGCGCAGTACACGCCTTCGGCGCCGACCTTGCAGAACACGCGCTCGCCCAGGCGCTCCATCACGCGGGTGTCGAAGCGGCCGCTGCCCGCGACCATGAACGGCGCCTTCGCGACCGCCGCGCGCAGGCGCTGCGCCGCGGCCGCGTGGCCGGCGCTCAGGCCCACGCCGGTGCCGACCCGGGCGAACGCGAGCGCCAGATGGCGCAGCGGGATCGCGTAGGTCGGGATCGAGCAGCCGTCGATGCCCTGCGGCGTGTTCGCCAGGTCGTGGCCGGTGCTCGCCTGCAGCGCGGCGCCGACCTCGCGCATCACCGGGTGCTCGGGCCGCACGTAGCCGCGCACGTAACCGCGCAGGTCCGCGCCGCCGTGCAACGCGCAGGCCAGGCAGACGAAGCCGGCGTGCTTGCCCGAGCAGTTGTTGTGCAGCGCGCTCGGCTCGCGCCCCAGCGCGGCGAGCGCGCGCGACGCGCTGTCCAGCCGCGGCCAGTGGGCGCCGCATTCGAGCGCGCTCGGGTCGAGCCCGACCTTGGCGAGCATGCGCGCGGCGGTCTGAACGTGAAGCTCCTCGCCGTTGTGCGAAGCGCAGGCGAGCGCAAGTTCGGCGTCGGTCAAGCCGAGCCGGTCGGCCGCGCCGCTGGCCACCAGCGGCAGCGCCTGCAGCACCTTCACGGCCGAGCGCGGAAAGATCGGCCGGTCGATGTCGCCCAGCGCGGAGACCACGCCACCATCGGCATCGAGCACCGCCAGCGCACCGCAGTGCATGGACTCGATGGCATTGCCACGCATCACGTCGACGAGGATCGGATTCATGGCGGCACTTTAGCGTGTGGGTAGCGTGTGGGTGTGGCCGCACGGCTCAGCCGGCCTGCACGAACGCGCGCAACTCCCGGGCCATGCGCAGCAGCGACGGCTGGTGGATGTACATCATGTGCCCGGCCTCGAAGTAGCTGACGCGCACGCGCTCGATCGCGGTGCCGCGCAGGCCGAGGTGGTTCAGCGTGTAGTCGCCGGCGGCGTGCGGCGTGCCCAGGTCGAAGTAGCCGCTGGCCACGTACACGCGCAGGTGCGGGTTGGCCTGCATCGCCTTGCGCAGGCTGGCGCCGACATTCACGTACTTGTTGGCGAAGTCCTTCCAGCTCCACTTGTCCCAGATCGGCGCGTGCACCACGTAGGGCGCGTCGGCCTCGTACTTCAGCGTTTCCTTCAGCAGCCGGTTGATGCCCACGGCGTAGGCGCCGACGACGTTGTTCATGAACGGGTCGGTCTCGGGGTGCTCGCCGACGTCGTCGCGTTCCTGGCCCAGGAAGCGCGTGTCGAGCCGGCCCACGACCTGGCCGCGCTCGCGCAGCAGTTCCTTGAAGTAGCGCGAGACCTCGGGGCGCAGGTCGGCCTTGAGCACGTAGCCGGGCGTGAGCCCCGAGTAGCGCGCGACCTGCGCCGCCACGCGCGCGCGTTCGGGCTCGGCGAGCTTCGAGCCCTGCATCAGCGCCACCGTGTACTCGGTGTTTGCAAAGGTCTCGGCCGCCTGCACGACCTGCGCCAGCGGCTGGCGCTGCAGCTCCGGCGCGAGCGCCTGGTGGTACCAGGCGGTGGCGGCGTAGGTCGGCAGGAACAGCGCGTACGGCAACTCGTTGCCGTGGTCGAAGCTGAGGGTCTGCAGGTCGATCGCCAGCGACACCAGCATCACCCCGTTGAGCTGGATGTCGTGCTTGTCCTGCAGGTGCAGCGACAACCCCGCGGCGCGGGTCGTGCCGTAGCTCTCGCCGATCAGGTACTTCGGGCTGCCCCAGCGGCCGTAGCGCGTCAGGTACAGGCGGATGAACTCGCCCACCGAATCCAGGTCGCGCTGGTAGTCGTGGAATTCGGTCGACTTCTCGCCCTCGGCCATGCGCGAATGGCCGGTGCCCACCGGGTCGATGAAGACGAGGTCGCTGTCGGTGAGCAGCGTGTGTTCGTTGTCGACCAGCGCGTAGGGCGGCGGCGGGGCGTTGCCCATCTCGTCGGTGGCCACGCGCCGCGGGCCGAGCAGCCCCAGGTGCAGCCACACGCTGCTCGACCCCGGCCCGCCGTTGAAGCTGAAGGTGATCGGGCGCGGGCCGTTCTTCTGCGCGGCCCTGGCTGCGCTCTTGAGCGTGTACGCGGTGAAGAACAGCGTGGCCGTGGCCTTGTCGTTCTTGCGCTGCACGCCGTCTTTCGGGTCGTCCCTGGGCGTGTAGTCGCGCAGCACCACGGTGCCGCAGGTGGCGGTGTAGTCGAGCGTCTTCTTGCCCAGCGCGAGGCGATGCTCGGTGGTGACGAGGCGCTCCTGCGGCTCGGCGGGCGCCGGTGCGATGGGCTGGGTTGCGGGGGGCAGGGCGCTGCGGTCCGGCGTCGGTGTGGGCATGAACGGGCCTCGTGGTGGGGTGCGCACCGCAGTGCGGAGAATCGCGCGCAGCGACTCTACCTTGTGAAAGCACCCGCCCCATGCCGCACCCCGCCCACCTTGATTCGCCGCTGCTGGCCGGCGTCGACTTCAGCTGCAACCCGAGCCGGCGCAAACCGGTCACGGTGGCGCTGGGCCACCTGAGCGGATCGGTGCTCAAGCTGGCGGCGCTCGACGCGCACGCCACGCTCGACGCGTTCTCGGCCTGGCTGGCCACGCCGGGCCCGTGGCTCGGTGCGTTCGACTTCCCGTTCGGGCTGCCGCGGCCGTTCGTCCAAGCGCATGCGCTGGGCGCGTCGTGCGAGCAGGTCGTGCGCGCGGTGCATGCGCGCTGCACCACGCGCATGCAGTGGCGCCGCTTCATCGACGACTGGGGCAACACCCGGCCGCCCGGCCAGCGCCTGCTGCACCGGCGCACCGACACCGCCGCGCCGGGCGCGAGTTCGACCAGCCCGCTGCAGACCCGCTACGTGCCGGTCGGGTTCATGTACTACGAAGGCGTGGCGCGGCTCGTGGATGCCGACCTGACGCTGCCGCAGATGCGCGCCGGCGACCCGGGCCGCGTCGCCGTCGAAGGCTACCCGGGACTGCTGGCGCATGAACTGATCGGCCGGCGCTCGTACAAGAACAAGGACGACCCCGACCGCCTGATCGCGCGCAAGGAGATCCTCGACGCACTCGAGCAGGGCCGCAGCCGGCTCGGGCTGCGCATCCGGCTCAGCCACGCGCAGCGCGACCACCTGATCGCCGACGCCAGCGGCGACCGGCTCGACGCGCTGCTGTGCCTGGTGCAGGCGGCGTGGGCGAGCACGCGGCCGGGCTACGGGCTGCCGGCCGGCATCGACCCGCTGGAAGGCTGGATCGTCAGCGCGCCCGCGTAGCGCGTGCCTGCGCGTCGGGTGGGCCGCACGCGTCTGCTAAGGTCGCCGGCGATGCATTCGTTCAACCTCGTGATGCTGGCCGGCGGGTTGCTGGTGTTCGTCAGCCTGCTGGCCGGCGTGCTGTCGACCCGGCTCGGCCTGCCGTTCCTGCTGGTGTTCCTGGTGGCCGGCATGGTGGTGGGCATCGACGGCCCGATCGGCATGCCGTTCGCCAACGCCCAACTCGCCGCGTGGGTCGGCAACGCCGCGCTCGCGATGATCCTGCTCGAAGGCGGCATCAGCACCCGCATGGAGACCTTGCGCGTCGGCCTGAAACCCGCGCTGGTGCTGGCCACCGTGGGCGTGGCGCTGACCGCGGCGCTGGTCGGCGCGGTGGCGATGGTCGCGATGGATGTCGACTGGCGCCACGGCCTGCTGCTCGGCGCGATCGTCGGCTCGACCGACGCCGCCGCGGTGTTCTCGCTGCTGCGCCAGACCGGCGTGCGCCTGAGCGACCGGGTCGCGGCCACATTGGAGCTGGAATCGGGGCTGAACGACCCGATGGCGGTGTTCCTGGTGCTGGCGCTGATCGCGTCGCTGAAAACCGATGCCGGCCTGCTCGACGCGGCCTGGCTGCTGCTGCGCCAGATCGGCTTCGGCGCGGCGATCGGCGTGCTCGGCGCGCGCGCGGTGGCGTGGCTGCTGCGCAAGCTGCCGTTGACGGTCGAGCACGGCGGCGTGCTGTCGCTGATCATCGTGTCGGCGGGCCTGGCGGTGTTCGCGGCCGCAGGGTTGCTGCAAGGCTCGGGCTTCCTGGCGATCTACCTGTTCGGCGTGGGCGTGCGCTCGCGCGCCGAACCGGCGGCGCATGCGGCATCGTCGGCGCTCGACGGCTTCGCCTGGGCCGCGCAGGCGACCACGTTCCTGCTGCTCGGCCTGCTGGTCTCGCCGCACGACATGCTGCACACCATCGGCCCGACGCTCGCGGTGGCCGCCGCGCTGATGTTCGTCGCCCGGCCGCTGGCGGTGTGGCTGTGCCTGGCGCCGCTGCGCTTCGGCCACCGCCAGCGCTTGTTCATCGGCTGGGTCGGGCTGCGCGGCGCGGTGCCGATCGTGCTGGCGCTGTTCCCGCTGATGGAGAAGGTGCCCGACAGCTACCGCTTCTTCAACGCCGCGTTCGCGGTCGTGCTCGCGTCGCTGCTGCTGCAGGGCACGACGCTGGGCTGGGCCGCCAGGGTGCTCAAGATGGTCGAGCCGCCTGCGCTGCCGCCGCCCGAACACCGCGCGGTGCAGGGCCGCCTGACGCTGGACGCCGACCTGCCGCTGGCCGATGTGTTCGAGTTCTTCCAGCTGCCCACGCCGCAGAACGGCGGTGCGACGCTGCGCGACTGGATGACCGACAACCTCGCGCGCGACCACGCCGAAGGCGACGGCATCGACTGGCACGGCGCGCACTTTCGCGTCATCAGCCTGCACGAGGGGCGCATCGCCCGCGTCGGGCTGGCGCTGGCGCAGCGGGCGACGACGGCGCCGTGAGCGGGTCGGCGCACCGCCGTCCGATCGACATGGAACGCGCGATCCAGGCGGCCGCCACCGCCACCGCCACCGCGGCCGCCGATGGCGTGCACCGCCAAGTCATCGGGGTTGCGGCATGAGAGTCGTGCCCTGGGCTGCCCGACGTCGCGTGCACCGCGGCGCCATCGGGGTTGCGGCATGAGAGGCTGGTGGGCCCGGCTGCGCAGCGGCGCGAACCTCGGGCGCCTCCGCGTCCACCTGATCGCGCTGTGGATGCTCGTGCGGCATCCGCAGACGCCGCGTGCGGCCAAGTGGGTGGCGATCGCGGTGATCGCGTACGCCGTCAGCCCGATCGACCTGATCCCCGATTTCATCCCGGTGCTTGGCCTGCTCGACGATGTGATCATCGTGCCGCTCGGCATCGCGCTGGCGGTGCGCCTGACGCCGCGGCCGCTGTGGGAGCAGATGCTGCGCGACGCCGAAGCCTCATCGCAAAGGCTCCCCGCGCTGCGCTGGGGCGCGGCGCTGGTGGTGCTGGCGTGGCTGCTGGCGCTCGGGTTGCTGGTGGCGTGGCTGGTGGGCTGGCTGGGGCGCCGCACCGGTCACGCTTGATCGCTTGACGCACGGAGCGGCCGGGTCGAGGTCAGCGCAAAGGTGACGTCGATCGCCTGCGCCGACGGTCCTTGCGGTTGGGTCGTGCACCTGGATTGCGTCATGCGACCGACCCTTCACCAGTCATTGGAAGTACTTTGATGACAGGCCGGGCTGCCGCAGCGCCGCGTTTGGGGTCCTTCCGACATCGCCGGCACGATCACGCGTCGCTTCGACGAAGAGCTGAAAGATACAGCCGTGTGGTCGCCGCAGAAGGCTCGACGCCAAGACGATGTTGCAAGACGCGCTGACATCGCCTGTAGCTCGTTACCGCGCGGCTCGGTTGATCCTTTGCAATGTGGCAGTGAATCTGCCCCCGATAGAAGTCTTCGACCAGGTCGTCGATCTCGAGCCCCGCGTCGCAGATGGCCAGCGCAAGCTCGACACGCGCGTGGGCCAGGGCGTCGGCCGCCGCGGCCAACAGCTTCTTCACCAGCGCGACGTGCAGGCGCTCGCGCAACTGCAGCGCCCACGGAGCATCAGCCTCTGAATCCAGGAACGGGCCGGCGTAGAAGCGCCTTGTCTGTTCGATCAGCAACTCGCCTTCCGGCGCCGCCGAATTGAGCAGTCGCTGGAGTGCCCAGCAATCAACCCAGCACGTGCTGGCCACGATGCTCAAGTGGCCGTCCTGGCGCTTGACCACGTCGGCGCCGACGAGCTTGCGCAGCCGGAACAGCGTGGTGGCCAGCGCTTGCTCGCCGGCCGGGCCGTCGGCGTCGGGCCACAGCGCGTCAACGAGCCTGGTTTCGGTAACGTCGTGCGGGCCGAAGGCGATCAAGGCCTTCAGCAGGTTCATCGGCGCGTGTTGCGCCTTGCCCTTGAACTCGATCGGCGACCCTCGAACAACGACCTTGAAGCGCCCGAGCGTCGTGATCTTCACGGGCCAGGGCCAGCGGTCGCTTTGCAGAGCCTGCGGCGGCGGTTCGAGCCGCCCGTTTTCGATGAGCGCCCTCGCATAGTCGGGTTGGATGCCTCGTTCGAGCACCTTGAAGCACACCAGGGCCACCGCCTGGCGAGGCCAGAAGAAGAAATGTCGGTAGCCGTGTTCGCTGCCGACGGCCGCAAACGACTCGATGAGTTGGGCGGCACCGTCGCCGCGCCGCAGCCGCATGTAGGCCTCCAGCAGGTCGGCCATCCAGCCGATCATCGGGTTGCCGATCTGTGTTCCGAGCGCGCGCGCGGCGAAAACCTGACGCAAGGCTCCATCCTGGTCGCCGCACTCGAAGCTGACGATCGACAAGCTGAGCCGTCCCACCGCATTGAAGTACGGCAGGCCCATGCGCCGGCTGAATTGCTCGCCGAGCTGAACACGAGCAAGCGCCTCGGCCGGCATGGCGCCGAGCCAGCACGACCACGCCTGCAGGGTGTGATGCAGGCTTTGTTCTTCGTCGTCGGCGGGCGTGACGATCGCGCTGCGGCGCTCGACGTAGCGCCGCGCGCGGTCCAGTTCGCCGTAGCTCAGCGCAAGCGCCGCGCCCTGGCCCAGAAGAATCTTGTCCCACATGTGGATGCCCGACTCGTCCGCCAGCGCGAGCGCGTTCTCGATCGCCTCGAAGCAGTGCTGCACCTCGCCGGCATAGAGCGCGAACGTGGCGTCGGCAAAGTGCCGGACGAGTTCGACGAGCGGGCCGGGCGGCAGGCGGGTCGTCTCGCGCCTGAGCCTCTCGAGCTCGACGCCAGCATCCTGCATGCGACCCTGCCAAATGGGGTCCACTGTCAGGTGCATGCGCGAGAGCAGGCGGAACGTTGGATCGGGCACCGCGTCAGCCATGGCGTCGAGGCGTTGCCGCCATATCGCCAGACCCGGTGCGTGCGGTTGCCGGAACGACAGCGCGGTGAACATGCTGAAGGTGACCCTGGCCTCGATCTCCGGCGACGGGAACCGGGCGTCGGGCCCGAGCATGCCGTCCAGGCGCTCGATCCACTCGTCGAGCTGGCCGAGATTGGCGTAAACGCGAAAGATGCAGTCCACCACGCCGGACCATGCCAACAGCAGGCCGGCCTGCTCATGCCGGCCGGTAAATTGCCGGTACGCTGCTTCGATGTGGGCGCGCGCCGACGCCGGGTCTTGCATGGACCGGCAGGCGCCCAGCCAGTACAACAGCCACGGGTCTTCGTCCACCTGCCCGGGCGGCAAGGCTGTCAACCATTGGGCCAGCGTCGCTTGCCGGCTTTGCTGCATGAGTGCCGGCGCGTGACGCAGCACCAGTTGGCTCAAGGCGGGCCAAGACCTGGCGGTCATCAGCACCTGGGCCGCTTCTTCGACCAGGCCGCGTGCCTCCAGCGCCACCGCCGAGCGATGCCGCAGCGCCGCGACTTCATGCTCGGGAAGATGAAGCGTTGCCTGATGGATCAGAAAGTCTCGGAACAGCGGATGGAATCGATAGGTGCGCGGACCGGCGTCGCTCACCGCAGTGAACAGGTTCTCGTGCGCTAGTTCTGCCAGTTGACGTTCCGCCGTGGGCGAACCCGCCAGATCGTTGACGACGTCGGCCGGAATCCGTGGCAGAAACGCCAGGCGCAACAGCGCCGACTGAGCCGGCGCCGGCAGCCCGCGAAAGACCTCCTGGCCGAGGTAGTCGAACACCAGCGTGCGAGATTCGACGTGGTCGGCAGCCAGCAGCAGTGCCGCGCCAGATTTCAACAGCAGCCTCAAGCCCGCCGCCCAGCCACCGCAGCGCCGGTGCCAACGTTCGGCCGCGTGGTGGTCCAGCACGATGTTGTGCATGCCGGCCACGCCGATCACCTCGTCTGCCGTCAGCATCAGGTGATTCCACGACATCGCCCGCAGCATCCCGTTGGCTTGGCACCGGGCCAGCGCCGCGGGCGGATGCGCGCGGCTGGCCACGGCGATGTGAACGCCAGCTGGCGCATGTTCGATGGCCACGCGCACGATGTCGTGCAACGGGCAGTCGACGGCCGCCTCGTGGTAGTCGTCCAACGCGATCAGCAACTGCGGCGCCAACGCATAGAGCCGGCGAAAGAACTGCCGCGCGAACGTCAACACGCTGAAGGCGGCGTCCGACGTGTAGCGGGGCAGGTCCTGGGCCGCGGCACCCAGATTGGCATGCGAGGCGGCTGTCAGGCGAGCGAAGAGCGCCGGCGGATCGCCGTCGTCGGAATCGATCTGGTACCACAGATGCGCAGGGCGATCGTCGGCAAAGCCCGCCAGCAGCACCGTCTTGCCCGAACCCGGCGGCCCGGCGATCCAGGTGCAAGCGACGCCTGTGTTGCGATCCAGTTCACCCAACAGCCGCTCGCGACGAAACACGGCGTGGCTGCGCGGACGAGTCGTCTTCGCCGAACCGACGCTGGCAAACCGATGCCCCAACTGGAATCCCCCGAAAACGTCTTGTTACTTCGTGTTGGCGCAGTTTAGACCTGCGGTGTGGGCTGCGATCAGTGCTCGGCACGCTGCCGATCGGGACCCGCGGCAGTCGTTGACTTTCGTCAAGGAACACCACCCCTTGAATCGGGGGTGTCTGTGTTCGAGGGGTGAATTGGTACCTGATCTGTAAAGCACCGCGAATTACGCTCACCCGAAGACGCCGACCCAGCCCGCGCCATGAGAA
>JAGWTP010000066.1 GCA_028868895.1 Burkholderiales bacterium | reverse complement strand
GTCTCGACCGAAGCCGAGCGCCAGATCGTCAGCGTGCGCTTTCACGGCCTGATCCGTGAAGAGAAGGACGGCGTGGCCGCGCCCTTCGACGAGATCTGGCACCTGGTGAAGCCGGCCGACGGCAGCCGCGAGTGGGCGATCGCCGGCATCCAGCAAACCGCCTGATCACTGCGCGATGGCCCGCCAGCTGCTCATCCTCACCGGCGCGTCGCGCGGCATGGGCGCGGCGATGGCCGAGCAGCTGCTCGCGAGCGACCACCACCTGCTGTGCATCGCGCGCCACCGCAGTGACGCGCTGTCGGCGAAGGCCGAGGCCGCCGGCGCGTCATGCGAGCAGTGGGCGCTCGACCTGGCGCAGCCGGTCGAAGCCGCGGCCCGACTGCAGGGCTGGATCGGATCACTGGACGCCGCGGCCTACGCCGGCGCGACATTGATCAACAACGCCGCCGCACTCACCCGCATCGGCCCGATCGACGACTGCCTCGATGCCGAACTGTCGGCCGCGCTGCGCGTCGGGCTGGAGGCGCCGTTGCTACTGACCGCCGCGTTCCTGCGCGCCACGCGCGGCTGGGCCGTGCCCAAGCGTGTGCTCAATATCTCGTCCGGGCTGGGCCGCCGCGCGATGGCGGGGCAGGCGTCGTATTGCGCGGCCAAGGCCGGCATGGACCACCTCACGCGGGCACTCGCGCTCGACGAGGCGCAGCGGCCCTTCGGCGCCGAGGTGGTGTCGCTCGCTCCCGGCGTGATCGACACCGACATGCAGGTCCACCTGCGCGCCGGCGATCCGACCGGGTTCCCCGAGCAGGCCCACTTCGTCGGTCTGAAGGACAAGGGCCAGCTCACGCCACCGGCCGAGGCCGCGGCCCGCGTGTTGGCATTCCTGCGGCGCACTGACTTCGGATCGAACCCGGTGGCCGACGTGCGCGACGCGTAACGCGCCCGGCCTGGCGATGGCCGAGACCCATGACGCCGGCGCTAGCCCGATGACGCGAGAACCCGCACCCGCACACCGGCCAGGCTGACCACCTGGCCCGCGCGGATCTTGCAGGTCTTGCGCAACTCGTCTTGGCCGTCGACCTGGACCCGGCCGTCGGCGACCATCAGCTTGGCGATGCCGCCGCTGGGCGCCAGGCCGGTGGCCTTGAGCAAGGCGTCGAGCGTGATGTGCTCGCCGCGCAGCGCGAAGTCGATCAGTTGCATGGCCTCGCGCCGCAACGTAGCACCTGACCCTCTGTGCAGAGAAGGCGCGAGTTTGAGCCGCTTGCGTTGCGCAATTTCATCGGCGCTTCGCTTCAGTGGCTCAGCGCGAACTCGCGCGCGAGCAGCGCGTACGAATGGCGCCGCACCGCCGGATCGTGGGCCCAGGTGTTGATGACGACCTCGTCGAGCTGCAGTTCCCGCGCCAGGGCGCGCATCTGGGCACCCACCTGTTCAGCGGTGCCGACGAAGGCCTTGCGGCGCATCGCCTCGATGGTCGGCCATTCCTCGGTGGTGTAGCCGCGCGCGGCGATCGCATCGGACGGTTGCAGCGGGCCGAGCACGCCGCGGGCGCGGTCGAGCCGCCAGCGCTCGCGCCCGAGTGCGTGGTGGGTGGCTTCATCGTGGGTGTCGGCCACCAGCGCCCAGACGCAGACCGTGGCCTGCGGCACCGGGTGGCGCTCGCTCGGCCGGTACAGGCGCCGGTACAGCGCGAGTGCTTCTTCGGCGCCCTGCCCGTCGACGAAGAAGTACGCGTAGGCGTATGGCAGGCCGAAGTGCGCCGCCAGCTGCGCACCGTAGTTCGAGCTGCCCAGCACCCACAGCTGCGGCGCGTGCGGGCCCAGCGGGTGCGCGGTGATGCCCAGATGCGCCGGCAGCGAGGTCCAGGCTTGCAGGTCGCGCACCTGTTGCGGGAATTCGTCGGCCGCGGCGTGCGCGTTCGGGTTGAGCGCGCGCGCGGTGCGCATGTCGCTGCCCGGCGCGCGGCCCACACCGAGGTCGATGCGCCCCGGCGCCAGTGCTTCGAGCACGCGGAACTGCTCGGCGACCTTCAGCGCGCTGTAGTGCGGCAGCATCACGCCGGCACTGCCGATGCGGATGCGGGTCGTGCGTGCGGCAATGGCCGCCATCAGCATCTCGGGTGCGCTGCCCACGATGGTGGGCAGGCCATGGTGTTCGCTGACCCAGAAGCGCGCATAGCCCAGGCGCTCGCAGTGCTGCGCCAGATCGAGCGTGTCGCGGATCGCGGCGTCTTCGCTGCTGCCCGCCAGCGAGACGGATTGGTCGAGTACCGAAAGTTGCAGCTCGGCCATCGTCAGCCTTGCGGGTGGGTCGGGTCGATCCAGCGCACGGCTTGCGGCGGCTCGACCGGCACGATGTCGAGATTCACCGCCACCGCCTCGCCATCGCTGCGCACCAGCACGCATTCGAGCACCTCGGTGGCGCTGGCGTTGATCTCCTGGTGCGGCACGAACGGCGGCACGTAGATGAAGTCGCCCGGACCGGCCTCGGCGGTGAATTCGAGCGCGTCGCCCCAGCGCATGCGCGCACGCCCTTTGACGACGTAGATCACGCTCTCGAGCGGCCCGTGATGGTGCGCGCCGGTCTTTGCGTCGGGGTGGATGTGGACCGTGCCGGCCCACAGCTTTTGCGCCCCGACGCGCGCGAAGTTGATCGCCGCCTTGCGGTCCATGCCGGGGGTCTGCGCGGTGTTCGGGTCGAGCTGGTCACCGGTGACCACGCGCACGCCGTCGTGCTTCCAGTGGCTCGGTGCGCTTGCGGCTGGTGGGTCGGTGGGCATGCACGCTCCTGCGATGTGTGAAGTGGTTTCGATTCTGAACCACGCGGTGTGGTGCCGATCGCAAGGTCAATGCAGGCCGCCAACCACGCGGGTGTCAGATCGTGTACATTCCGGTCACAGTTATACGCAAGACAGTGGTTGCCAAAGATTCTTCTCCCTACCTGCGGTGGTTCTCGCTGCAGGCTTCGATAGAAATCCCCCTGATCGTTTCTTGAGTGTCGCTGCATGCGCCGCATGTGCTGCGCATTATTTGTACAAAGATAGGATATACGTCCATGACGACCCAAACCGGTACCGTGAAGTGGTTCAACGAGAGCAAGGGCTTCGGCTTCATCGCTCAAGACGCGGGCGGCGCTGACCTGTTCGCGCACTTCCGTGACATCCAGGGCAACGGCTTCAAGACTCTGCTGGAAAACCAGCGCGTCGAATTTGAAGTCAAGCAAGGCCAGAAGGGCCTGCAAGCCTCGAACATCAAGGTGCTGTAAGGCACGGGGCGCAAGCCCTGCACAAAGAACCGCGGTGACCCCGCGGTTTTTTTTCGCCTGCATATCTATCACCCCACCCTTCTCACCCGCCCGCGTGTCGGTCGATGGAGCCGTCGCGTCGGCGACGCTCGGCCTGCGGCGCAAGCTCTACGATGGAACTTTCAAACTTCCGGAGACCGGGCATGACTGCACTCGCGACGCTGACCAATCACCAGATACGCCTGAAGGCGCGCCCGAGCGGCCTGCCCAAGCGCGACGACTGGAGCTTCACGACCGAGCCGGTGGCCGAGCCAGGCGACGGCGGCGTGCTCGTCAAGACGCTCGCACTGTCGCTCGACCCGGCCATGCGCGGCTGGATGAACGAAGGCAAGAGCTACATCGCGCCGGTGGGCATCGGCGAGGTGATGCGCGCCGGCGGCATCGGCGAGGTGATCGCATCGAAGAACCCGGCGTTCGCGGTCGGCGACGCCGTGAGCGGCTCGCTCGGCGTGCAGGAATACTGCCTCGTCCCGGCCGCCGAGGTCAAGCGCAGCGGGCTGTTCAAAATCGACCTGCGCCTGGGCACGATGAGGCAGTGGCTCAACGTGCTCGGCATGCCCGGCATGACCGGCTACTTCGGGCTGATGGACGTGGGCCAGCCGCAGCCCGGAGAAACTGTCGTCGTTTCCGGTGCCGCAGGTGCGGTGGGTCAGACCGTCGGCCAGCTCGCCAAGATCAAGGGCTGCCGCGTCGTCGGCATCGCCGGCGGCCCGGCCAAGTGCGCCTGGGTGGTCAAGGAGCTCGGCTTCGACGCCTGCATCGACTACAAGTCGGGCGACGTGAAGGCCGGCCTCAAGGAGCATTGCCCGAAGGGCGTCGACATCTACTTCGACAACGTCGGCGGCGACATCCTCGACACCGTGCTGACCCGCATCAACCGCAAGGCCCGCATCATCATCTGCGGCGCGATCAGCCAGTACAACAACACCACGCCGGTGAAGGGCCCCGCGAACTACCTGTCGCTGCTGGTGAACCGCGCGCGCATGGAAGGCATCGTGGTGTTCGACTACACCGAGCGTTTTCCGCAGGCGGTGGCCGAGCTGGCGGGCTACCTGAAAGACGGCCGCCTGAAGAGCAAGGAAGACGTGGTCACCGGCCTCAACTCGTTCCCCGAGACGCTGCTCAAGCTCTTCAACGGCGAAAATTTCGGCAAACTGGTGTTGCAGGTCGCGTGAGCCGATAGACCGCGGGCGCGCGTGACGCGCCGCGCTCCCGAATCGATGCCGCGACGCCGACGCTGCCCGGCACTACGGCATCGCCTGCGCAAGGCTAGACTTCGCGCTCCGGCGCAAGCGGCGGGCGTTCCGCCATCGCGTTGGCCGGCTCCTCCATGAGCAACCCCACCGAACCCCGTCCACGCGCGGCGCCGCCCGCGGCGGCTTTGCTGACGGCGTGGCTGGAGCAAACCCGCGATCTGCTCGCGCTGACCGACGCTGCGGGCCGGATTCAGTGGGCCAACGCCGCCTTCGAGCGCGCCACCGGCCTCGGCGCGAATGGCGACATCATGAGCCTCACGCCCGCCGACTGGCAGGCTGGCGCCTCGCGCGCGACGCTGCTGGCCGGACTTCGATCCGGCAACCTCGAAGACACCGACCTCGCGCTGCGGATCGGCACCGGTGCGATTCTTTGGGTGCGCGCGCGGGTCGGCCCGGTCGGCGACGAGCGACTCTGGACGCTGGCCGACACCACCGCCCTGCGCGAACTGGACGCGCGGGCGCAGCACCAGTCGGAGTTGCTCGACATGGCCCAGGAGTTCGGCCGGCTCGGCGTCTGGGAGCGCGAGATTCCGTCCGGCAAGGGCCGCTGGGATCGGCACGTGTTCCGGTTCTGGGGCCTGGACCCCACCGGTACCGGCACGCCGGACTACGCGGCGGCGTCGGCTTACATCCACCCCGACGACCGCACCTCGCGCTATCTCGACTCGACCCGCCAGGCGGGCCGCTACGCACAGCGCTACCGCGTCTTGCAGGCCGATGGCGGCGTGCGCTGGATCCACTCGCACTGGGAGGTCAGGAATTCGCCGCAGGGTCGGCCCGATCGCGCGATCGGCATCATGGTGGACGACACCGAAGTCTACGAACTCGCGCGCTCGCTCGACAGCACCGCCGCCCAATTGAAGCTGGCCGTCGATCTGGGTCGGATCGTGATCTGGCGCCACGACCTGAAGACGAACCGCCTGCAGTACAACGACCACGGCTACGCCGTGCTCGGCATGTCGTTCCGGGCCGAAGGACTCACGCTCGACGAGGTGCGGGCCCGCACCCACCCCGACGACATCGCGACCGTGATGGCATCGGCTCGCCAGGCGCTGCAGACCAATGAACCGGTCGACGTCGAGAGCCGCTACCTGCGCGCCGATGGCAGTTGGCGCTACATGCTGGTGCGCCGCATCGTCGAGCGCAACGCGTCGGGCGAGGCGCTGGCCTTCGTCGGGGTCTCGCTCGACCTGACCGACCAGATCGAGCATTCGCGCCGTGCCGAACAACTCGCGCACCGCCTGGCCGCCGCCGCGAAGGCAGCGCGAGTGGGCATCTGGACCACGGCGCTCGACAACATCCAGACCGAGTGGAACGAACAGATGTACGAGCTGTTCGACATGGTGGGCGCCAGCCGCCCACCGACGCTCGCCGAGTTCGTCGCCCAGTGTGTGCACCCTGACGATGCGGCCCGCTTCGCGCAGGCGGCGCAGGCCTACCTGCGCGGCCAGCACGGCGCCACCGAGAGCGAGTTCCGCATCCGCCATCGCGACGGCCGGATCCGCTGGATCGTGCTGCGCGCCGACATCGATCGCAGCGGCACCGACGCGTTGCGGGCGTTCGGCATCGCGATGGACGTGACCGAGCGGCACGAGGCGGTGGCGGCGCTGCACGCGGCCAGTGAACGTGCGGCGCTGATCGCCCAACACGCCGGCATCGGCACCTGGGAAGCCGGCGAGCATCGCGACTCGGCGCGGTGGGACGACCAGATGTATCGACTGCGCGGCCTGGAGCCGCGCCTCGTGGCGCCCGACCGCGACGAGCGGATCGCGCTGGTGCATCCCGACGATCGCGACGTGCTGCTCGATGCTCACGGCGACTTCGACTCGGTCACACAACCTACCGCCTACGAATTCCGGGTGCGCCTGCCCGATGGCAGCTACCGCTGGCTCGCGTCGCGCTCGGCGGTGATGCGCGACGACGCCGGCAAGGTGGTGCGTCGCGTCGGCGTGAATTGGGACGTCACCGAGGCCCGCAGCGCCGCGCTCGCGCGCCAGCAGGCGCTGCTGGCCGAGCGCGAAAGCCAGGCCAAGTCGCAGTTCCTGTCGCGCATGAGCCATGAGTTGCGCACGCCACTGAATGCAGTGCTCGGCTTCACGCAACTGCTTCAGCTCGAAGCGCAGCAGGCACCTGCGGCCGGCGCGGCGTCCAAGCTCGATCACATCCGCACCGCAGGCGAACATCTTCTGACGCTGATCGACGACGCGCTCGATCTGTCGAGCCTGCAGTCGGGCACGATGAAGCTCGACTTGCAGCCGGTGCAGCTCGCGTCCGCCGTGGCGCGGGCGTTGCCGCTGGTGCACGATCTGGCGGCGCGGCAGCGCGTCGCGGTGCGCGCCGGTGGGCTCGACGGCGCCGCCCTCGCCGATCCGACGCGGCTGCTGCAGGTGCTGCTGAACCTGCTGACCAATGCGATCAAGTACAACCGGCCCGGCGGCGCCGTGGTGGTCGAGTCGATGGCCACGCAGGACCGTGTGCGCGTAAGCGTGCGCGACACCGGCCGCGGCATGCGGCCCGAGCAGCTCGCACGACTGTTCGAGCCGTTCAACCGGCTCGGCGTCGAAGGCGAAGGCATCGAGGGCTCGGGCATCGGCCTGACCATCGTCAAGGCGCTGGTCGAGCGCATGGGCGGGCACATCGAGGTCTCGAGCCAACCCGGCCAGGGCACCGTGTTCGAGGTGACGCTGCCGGCGCCTGCCGAACACGCCGATTGGTCGCTGCCGATCGCCGGCGACTTCGCCGTGCCGCCCTCGGCGTTGCCGCAGGAGCGCCGTGGTCAGCTGCTCTACATCGAAGACAACGACGTCAACGTGCTGCTGGTCGAAGAGTTGGTGAAGAGCGTTGCCGGCCTGCGCATCGTGTCGGAAACGACCGGCGCCACCGGCGTGGACCGGGCCCGCACGCTGCGCCCGGACCTGATCCTGATCGACATGCAACTGCCCGATTTCGACGGCTACGAGGTGCTGCGCCGGCTGCGTGCGCAACCCGAGACGGCCGGCACCGCGTGCATTGCGCTTTCGGCCAACGCGATGCCCGAAGACATCGCCCGCGGGCTGGCCAGCGGTTTCGACGACTACTGGACCAAGCCGATCAAGTTCAAGCCCTTCCTGCAGGCGCTGGAACGGCTGTTTCCGCCGTCCAGCGCGTAGATCGAAGCACTCAGACGCCCGACCCCGAAAGACCGCGCTGCTCGAGCATCGGTTGCACCGTCGCGTCGCGGCCGCGGAAGGCCCGGTACGCCTGCGTCGGCTCGATCGAGTTGCCCGAGGCGTAGATGAACCGGCGCAGCCGCTGCGCCACCTCGGGGTCGAACGGATCGCCGGCCTCCTTGAAGGCCGTGTAGCCATCGGCCTCGAGCACTTCGGCCCACAGATAGACGTAGTAGCCCGCGGCGTAGCCCGAGCCCGCGAACAGGTGCTGGAAGTGCGTGAGCCGATGGTTCATGCCGACCACCGCCGGCGCGCCGATGCGCTCGAGCTCGGCGCGCTCGAATTCGACCACGTCGGGGGCCTGCTCGGCCGTCAGCGCGTGGGCTGCCATGTCGACCAGCGCCGACGCGGTGTAGCGCACAGTCTCGAAGCCCTGGTTGAAGTGGCGCGCCTCGTGCAGCCTGGCGATCAACGCGTCGGGGATCGGCTCGCCGGTGCGGTGGTGGCGGGCATGGCGCTTGAGCACCTCGGGCTCGCTGAGCCAGTGTTCGAACAGCTGCGACGGCAGCTCGACGAAGTCGCGCAGAACGCCGGTGCCCGACACGCGCTCGAACGTCACGCTCGACAGCAACCCGTGCAGGCCGTGGCCGAACTCGTGGAACAGCGTGGTGGCGTCGTCGAAGCTCAGCAGCGTGGGCTCATTGGCCGCGCCCTTGGCGAAGTTGTTGTTGTTGATCACGATCGGCAGCACCGCCTCGCCGCCGTTCGCGCCGCCGTTGCGCGACTGCTTGCGAAACGAGCTCATCCAGGCGCCGCTGCGCTTGGTCGCGCGCGCATGGTTGTCGTGCAGGAACACGCCGACCAGCGTGCCATCGGCGCCGTGCACCTCGTAGACCTGCACGTCGGGGTGGTAGGCGCGCAGTTCGGGGCGCAGCGTGAAACGCAAACCGAACAGGCGCTGCGCGCAATCGAACAGCGCCTCGACCATGCGGGCGAGCGGGAAGTACGGCTTCACCATTGCCTCGTCGAGCGCGTAGCGCTGCTGGCGCAGCTTCTCGGCGTAAAAACGCCAGTCCCATGGCGCGAGCGGCAGCGGCTCGCCGCGCGCGCGTGCGATCGCCTCCAGGTCGCGTTGCTCCTGCGCCGCGCGTGCCTTGGCCGGCTCCCAGACCTGGCCGAGCAGGCGCATGACCGCTGCCTGCGTGCCGGCCATCGTGTCGGCCAGCGCATAGTCGGCAAAGCACGCGTAGCCGTGCAGCCGCGCCTGCTCGTTGCGCAGGCCGAGGATTTCGCGCGCGATCGGGCGGTTGTCGTGTTGGCCGTCGTGCTCGCCGCGACCGGTCCACGCGCGCCAGGCCCGTTCACGCAGGTCGCGCCGCTCGCAGAAGGTCAGGAACGGCACGATGTGCGAGCGCGACAGCGTGACCAACAGGCCATCGGTCACGCCGCGATCGAGCGCCGCCTGGCGGGTCGCAGCGCGCACGAACTCGGGCAGCCCGGCCATCTCGGCCTCGTCGCGCAAGACGAGCAGAAACGCCGATTCGTCGGCCAGCACGTTCTGGGCGAACGCGGTGGTCAGCTCGGCCAGCCGTTGCATGATCTGCGCGTAGCGCCGTTGCGCCGCGGGTTCGAGCCGGGCACCGGCGCGCACGAAGTCAAGATGGAACCTCTCGAGCACGCGCCGCTGTTCGTCGGTGAGCGCGAGCGCGTCGCGGCGCGCGTGCAGCGCGTCGAGGCGCTCGAACAGCGCCCGGTGCATCACGACCCAACTGTCGTGCGCCGCCAGCACCGGCGCCAGCCGCAGCGCCGCCGCCTGCAAGGCCGGCGATGTCTCGCTGGCGCCGAGGTTGTGGAACAGCCATTCGGTCCGGTCGAGCAGCCTGCCGCTGCGGTCCAGCGTGGCAACGGTGTTGTCGAAGGTCGGTGGCCGCGGGTCGTTGCCGATCGCGTCGACCTCGACCCGGTGCTGTGCCAGCGCGACCTCGAACGCCGGCTCGAAATGCTCGGCCCGCACCGCCTCGAAGGGCGGCAGCCCGTGCGGTGTGTTCCAGGGCTGAAGCAGCGGGTTGCTCTTGGCCAGTGGCATCGGTGCGCTCCGGTGGGGCTACTTGCCCTTCTTGATCGCGATCTCGTCTTCTTCGAAATAGCGGCGGTTGTCGCAATTCTTCGCGTAGGCCTCACGCTCGGCCTGGCGGGCTTCGACGCGCGCATTGAACGCCGTCACGCGTGCCTGGTAGGCGTCGATCTCCTTGTCGCGCGCCTGTGCCTGCTCGTTGTAGGCCGCCACCGCGTCGGCGCTGGCGCGATCGACGACGTCGAGTTGCAGCTTCAGCGCATCGCCACTGCTCGCGATCTGCGCCTTGAGGTCGGCCAACGCCGCCTGCTCCTGCTTCAGATCCGCGTCGACCTGCGTGGCCCGATCGCGCTGTGTCATGCAGGCCCGCAACTGGTCGCGGGTGAGATAGGCGCCCACCGCCTTGCCGGTGCCGAAGGCGCCCTGCTTCTTCGGCTTGTCGGCGGCGTGGCCGGTGCCGGTGGTGAGCAGGGTCAGGATCAGCAGCAGCGCGCCGCAGTGGCTCGGGGTTCGCATGGTGGGCAGGTTGCAATCGAGAAGGCGCGCATCATGCCACCACCGGCTCGCGCAGGGTCACGAACTCCTCGGCGGCCGTCGGGTGGATGCCGATCGTCGCGTCGAACACCGCCTTGGTGGCGCCGGCCTTCAACGCCACCGCAAAGCCCTGCACGATCTCGTCGGCATCGGCGCCGACCATGTGCACGCCCACCACGCGGTCGCTTTCGGCGTCGACCACCAGCTTCATCAGCGTGCGTTCGGTGCTGCCCGACAGCGTATGGCGCAGCGCCTTGAACTCGGTGCGAAAGATCCGCACCGCACCGAAGCGTTCACGCGCCTGCGCCTCCGACAGGCCCACCGTGCCGATGCCCGGGTGGGTGAACACGGCCGTGGGGATGAGGTCGTAGTCGACCGAGCGCGTGCCTTGCCCGAACAGGTGATCGACCAGCGCCATCGCCTCGGCCAGCGCCACCGGCGTGAGCTGCACCCGGTCGATCACGTCACCGAGCGCGTGGATGCTCGCGACGTTGCTGGCGTAGTGCTCGTCGACCACCACCGCGCCGTTCGCAGCGAGCCGCACGCCGGCCTCGGTCAGGCCCAGGCCGGCGGTGTTCGGGTGCCGGCCGGTGGCATAGAGCACGGTGTCGGCGGCGAGGGCGCTGCCGTCGCGCAGCGTGACATGCAGGCGATCGACATCGCGCTCGATGCGTTCGACCTCGCTGTGGGTGCGCAGGTCGATCCCCTTCTTGCGCATCTCGGCGGCGACGAAGTGGCGCACCTCGTCGTCGAAGCCGCGCAGCACCTGCTCGCCGCGGTACAGCTGCGTGACCTGTGCCCCCAGGCCGCGAAAGATCGACGCGAACTCGCAGGCGATGTAGCCGCCACCGACCACGACCAGGTGGCGCGGGAACTCGCGCAGATCGAAGATCTGGTCGGAGGTGATCGCGAGGTGGCTGCCCTGCAGCACTGGAACCACCGGGCGCCCGCCGGTGGCCACGAGGATGTGCCTGGCGCGCACCACCTGGGCGTTCACTTCGACCTCGTTCGCGCCGACCACGCGCGCACGCCCGCGCAGCACGGTCGCCCCGGCGTCGTTCAGCAAACGGGCGTAGACCGCGTTCAGGCGGCCGATCTCGGCGGCGCGCCGCGCCCTCAGCGTCGACCAGTCGAGCACCGGCGCCGGCCCCGACCAGCCGTAGCCGTGAGACTCCTCGAAGGCTTCGGCGTAGTGCGCCGCGAAGCTGTAGAGCTTCTTCGGGATGCAACCCAGGTTGACGCAGGTGCCGCCGAGCGGCGCGTCGTCGGCCACCGCCACGCGCACGCCACGCTGCGCCGCCATGCGCGCGGCGCGCACGCCGCCGCTGCCGGCACCGATGACGAACAGGTCGAACTCGGTCTCACCCATGCGATGGCTCCCGGCGCCTGCGGCGCCCCTTGTTCCGGTGGCCAAACTGTACGCGGCCGGGCGCCTTCACACGGCCGCCGCGCCCAGTGGCCTTGCAAAGCGAGCGGTTCGTGATCGAGTGCGCAGACCCGGGCGGTTCGCGTCAGTGGCGTGACTTGCGGCACGCCAGCGGCGTGGGCCGACCCCGCATTCGCGGGGCCGTTTGCCGCCGGCCCCATGGAACACTTTCGGTACTGAAGCCGAGCCCGCGCAAGTCTGCATGTCGAACGCGACGGCGCGACCTCAGGTGCTTCGAATCCCACTGACAACCCAACCATGAAAAACATACTTCTTGCCGCGGCACTGATCACCACGATGGCCGGCGCGCACGCCGCAGGCAACCTGGTCGTCGACGGCAGCTTCGAAAGCCAGCAGCAGAGCGCCGGCACCTGGAACGTCTACAGCTCGCTGCCCGGCTGGAGCGTCGTCGGCGGCACCGGCGTCGAGCTGCGCAACAGCGTCGCCGGCACGGCCTTCGACGGGAACAACTTCGTCGAGCTCGACGGCTACGTCAACAGTGCGATCTCGCAGACGCTGGCGACCGACGCCGGCTCGTTCTACACGCTGTCGTTCGCGTATTCGGCGCGCGCCGGCGTCAGCGCCGCCAGCAACCCGGTCGAGGTGCTGTGGAACGGCGCGTCGGTCGCAACCGTCACGGCCGATGGCACGCGGCTGTCGAGCCTCGACTGGCATCAGTTCAGCTACCAGGTTCAGGGCACCGGCAGCGACGCGCTGCAGTTCCGCGCGGTCGGTATCAGCGACGGTCTGGGCGGCTCGCTCGACGCGGTCTCGGTGACGGCCGTACCCGAGCCCTCGACCTGGGTCCTGATGCTCGCCGGCTTCGGCCTGATCGGGCTGTCGCTCGGCCGCCGCCGCGCCGCGCGATAACTCGCCCGCAACGGGCTCGGCCCAACGGCTCCGGTGGGGCCTCCCTGTCGCCCAGAGCGCCCGCCGGGGCTCCCTTGACAACGCGAGGCTCCAGCGGAGCCATCGTCGTCATGGCGACCGCGTTTCAGTCCAGCGCCTTGCCCAGCGCTTGCGCCACCAGCGCGTTGACGCCGCCCTCGTGCGCCGCGGCCCGCTCATGCAGGCGCTTGACCAGATCGGCCGGCAACTTGCAGGCGAACGGCACCAGCCCGGCGGCGGCGTCGCGGCGCCGCTGTTCGCGCTTGTCGACGGCCTGCGCCGCGCCTTGCGCGAAGCGGTCGGGCACGCCGGCCGTCTTCATGCGGCCATCGAGCTTCTTGGCGAGGTTCTTGACGAGGTCGGTCTTCTTCATGCTCATGGGCGGCTTTCGTGCGCAGTGTGGCCACCATTGTCGCGCCGCCACGCTCTGATCTAATCCGACGCTTTGCTTCAGGCAGCGTGCGACCATGGCCATCAAGGCGATCATCTACAAGGCGAACCTGCAGATCGCCGACATGGACCGCAACCTGTACGTCGACCATGCGGTGACGATCGCGCGCCACCCGTCCGAGACCGACGAGCGCATGATGATCCGCCTGCTGGCGCTGGCGTTGAACCTGCCGACCGACCCGAACCACGGCACGCTCGAGTTCGCCAAGGACCTGTGGGAGACCGACGAGCCCGCGCTCTGGCACAAGGACCTGACCGGCCAGATCAAGCACTGGGTCGAGATCGGCCAGCCCGACGACAAGCGCCTGATGAAGGCCAGCGGCCGCTCCGATCGGGTCACCGTGCTGAGCTACAGCGCGAGCACGCCGATCTGGTGGAGCGCCATCGCCACCAGGATCACGCGCGCCGCCAACATCGCGGTCTGGCAGGTCGACGCGGCACAGAGCCAGGCGCTGGCCGAACTGGCGCAGCGCAGCATGCAATTGCAGCTCAGCGTGCAGGACGGTACCGCCTGGGTCGGCGACGGCCAGCGCTCGGTCGACATCACGCCGCAGCGGCTCAACCCACGCTGAGACGCTGAGCCCGCGGCAAGGCGCCGGGCAGCGCGCTAGCCCACAATCGGGGCTGGTCGACTCCTGCGCAAACGATGAACTTCGAGATCGAACACCAGGCCGGTGCCGGCCGCTTCCAGACCCGCGTCGATGGCCACCTCGGCGTGCTCGACTACCAGCTCGACGGCGGCGTGATGACGATCACCCACACCGAAGTGCCGACTGCGCTCGAAGGCCGCGGCATCGCCGCCGCGCTAACCCGCGCGGCGCTGGCCCACGCCCGCGAGGCCGGCCTGAAGGTGCGGCCGCTGTGCTCGTACGCGCGGGTCTACATGCAGCGCCATCCCGAAACCGCGTCGCTGCTGGCGTGAACCCCGCACCGACCCCCCGAACCATGCCGGACACCGAACCGTCCGACCCCTACCTGTGGCTCGAGGACGTGCTCGGCGACGCCGCGCTCGCCTGGGTGCGCGAGCGCAACGCGCAGTCGCAGCAGGTGCTGCAGGCGCGCCCCGAGTACGAGCCGACGCGCACCCGTCTGCTCGAGATCATGAACTCGAAGGAGCGCATCCCGCAGGTGTCGCGGCGCGGCGAACACTTCTACAACCTGTGGCAGGACTCGACCCACAAGCGCGGCCTGTGGCGCCGCACCACGCTGGCCGAATACCGCAAGCCCGAGCCGGCCTGGGAAAGCGTGCTCGATCTCGACGCGCTCGCTGCGGCAGAAGGCGAGAACTGGGTCTGGGCCGGTGCGGTCGGGCTGCCGCCCGCGCACGCGCGCTGTCTCGTCTGCCTGTCGCGCGGCGGCGCCGACGCGGTCGTGGTGCGCGAGTTCGACACCGTTGCCAAGGCCTTCGTCGCCGGCGGGTTCGCGCTGGCCGAAGCGAAGTCCGAGGTCGAGTGGATCGATGCCGACACGATCTACGTCGGCACCGATTTCGGCCCGGGATCGCTGACGAACTCGGGCTACCCGCGCGTCATCAAGCGCTGGTCGCGCGGCACGCCGCTGGCCGCTGCCACGCCGGCGTTCGAAGCCGAACCCGCCGACATGGCGGCGCACGTGTCGGTCGATGCCACCCCCGGCCACGAGCGCACGTTGTTCGTGCGCGCGATCGATTTCTACGACCGACACTATTTCCTGCTCGACGGCAGCGCACTGCGCCGGCTCGACGTGCCCGGCGACTCGACGATCGCGTTCTGGAACAGCGCCGGCGACGCGGCCGACACGCTGCTGCTCGAACTGCGCAGCGCGCTCGACGTGCGCGGCCGGGTGTACCCGAGCGGCGCCTTGCTCGCCATCGACGCTGCTGCCTTTCTCGGCGGCGAGCGGGTGTTTGAGGTGCTGTTCACGCCCACACCGACGCGTTCGCTGGCGGGCTTCACGACCACGCGCAGCCACGTGCTCGTCAACGTGCTCGACAACGTCGCCAGCCGGCTTGAGGAGTGGCGGCGCACGCCGGGCGGCTTCGTGCGGCGCGAGGTCGCCGCGCCGTTCCCCGGCACGCTCGGCGCCTCCGGCCTGCACGACCCGATGCGCGCCGACGACCCGCTGGCCGAGCATTACCTGCTCAGCTACTGCGACTTCCTGACCCCCGACACGCTCTGGCTGGCCCGCACCCGGAGCGATGCGCGCGAGACCCTCAAGACCCTGCCGGCGCGCTTCGACGCCACCGGCATGCGCGCCGAGCAGTTCTTCGCAACCAGCCGTGACGGCACGCGCGTGCCCTACTTCGTGGTCTGGCCGCGTGGCGTCGATGCCGCCCGCCCCGCCGACGGCAGCACGCCGACGCTGCTGTACGGCTATGGCGGGTTCGAGATCGCGATGCAGCCCTGGTATCCGGCCGGCTACGGCAGCGCCTGGCTCGCGCGCGGTGGCGCGCTGGTGGTGGCCAACATCCGCGGCGGTGGCGAATTCGGCCCGGCCTGGCACCAGGCGGCGCTGAAGGCGAACAAGCAGCGCAGCTACGACGACTTCATCGCGGTGGCCGAAGACCTGATCGCGCGCCGCATCACCAGCCCGCGGCACCTGGGCATCGAAGGTGGCAGCAACGGCGGGTTGCTGGTCGGCGCAGCGTTCACGCAGCGACCCGAGCTGTTCAGTGCCGTGGTCTGCAGCGTGCCGCTGCTCGACATGCGCCGCTACCACCGGCTGCTCGCCGGCGCCTCGTGGATGGCCGAGTACGGCGACCCCGACCAGCCGGACGAGTGGGCCCACATCGCCCGGTACAGCCCGTACCAGCAGCTCGAGCCCGAAGCCCGCTACCCGGAAGTGCTGTTCACGACCTCGACCCGCGACGACCGCGTGCACCCGGCGCACGCCCGCAAGATGGCCGCGCGCATGCTGGCGCAGGGGCACGCGGTGCTGTACTACGAGAACATCGAAGGCGGCCACGGCGGCGCCGCCGACAACGAGCAGCGCGCCCATGTGCAGGCGCTCGAAATGAGCTACCTGTGGCGCCGCCTCGGAGGCGACGCGTGACCGACCTCGACGACGCCGTGCCGGCCGAAGCCCAGGCCGTGCTCGACCACTGGTTCGGCGCCCCCGGCAGCGCCGAGCATGGCACGCTGCGCGCGCTGTGGTTCGGCAAGAGCGCAGCCACCGACCAGGAGATCGTGCAGCGCTTCGGCGCGCTGATCGAGCGCGCGCTGCGCGGCGAACTCGGCGCCTGGTCCGCGCAGCCGGCCAGCGCCCTCGCCCAGATCGTGCTGCTCGACCAGTACACCCGCAACGCGTTTCGCGACACGCCGCGC
Source organism: Burkholderiales bacterium (assembly GCA_028868895.1). Classification (GTDB taxonomy): domain Bacteria; phylum Pseudomonadota; class Gammaproteobacteria; order Burkholderiales; family Burkholderiaceae_C; genus LMDS01. The sequence continues at coordinate 4,943 of JAGWTP010000066.1, read as the reverse complement.
GCCTTTGCCGGCGACGCACGCGCGCTGCGCGCGGCGATGGCGATGGTCGGCTCGCGCCAGGACGAGGCGTTGCCGCCGGTGCAGCGGGCCTTCGTCTACCTGCCGTTCGAGCATGCCGAAGGCCTGGCGATGCAGGACGAGGCGGTGCGCCTGTTCACCCGGTTGGCGGCCGAATCTCCGCAGATGCAGGGCATGCTCGACTATGCGCACCGTCACCACGCGGTGGTGCTGCGCTTCGGCCGCTTCCCGCATCGCAACGCCATCCTGGGCCGGCACTCCACGGCCGAAGAGGTCGAGTTCCTGCGCGAGCCCGGGTCGGGATTCTGAACCGAGCGGTCAGCTCGTCAGCCGGCCGTGCTTGAGCCGCAGCACGCGGTCGCAGCGCGCGGCGAGCGACTCGTCGTGGGTGACGAGCACGAACGCCATCTGCTGGCGCCGTGCGAGGTCGAGCATCAGCACGAACACGCCGTCGGCGGTTTCGCGGTCGAGGTTGCCGGTGGGCTCGTCGGCGAGCACGCAGTCGGGTGCGCCGGCCAGCGCCCGCGCGATGGCGACACGCTGGCGCTCGCCGCCCGAGAGTTGCGAAGGCCGGTGCAGCACGCGCTCGGCCAGGCCCACCTGCGCCAGCACCTCGCGCGCACGCTCGCGCGCCGCGGGCTGGTCGACGCGGCGGATGCGCAGCGGCATCGCGACGTTGTCGAGCGCGTTGAACTCGGGCAGCAGGTGGTGGAACTGGTAGATGAAGCCCAGGTGCCGGTTGCGCCACTCGCCTTGCACCGCAGCGCTCATGCCGGCAAAGTCGCGCCCCGCCAGTTCGACGCTGCCGGCGCTCGGCGCTTCGAGCCCGCCCATCAAGTGCAGCAAGGTGCTCTTGCCCGACCCCGAGGCGCCGACGATCGCGATCGTCTCGCCGCGCCGCACCGTCAGGTCCACGCCCTGCAGCACATGCACGTCGAGTGCGTCGGCGCCGCTGCCTTCGGTGAAGCGCTTGTGCAGGCCGGTGGCCGCGATCACCACCGGGTCCGAGCCCCTCGGGGGGTCGGCCGGCGTGCTCGGCGGCCGGGGGGTCAGGTCACTCATATCGCAGCGCCTCGGCCGGCTGCACCCGGCTCGCGCGCCAGCTCGGATAGAGCGTGGCGACGAACGACAGCAGCAGCGAGATCGCGACGATCGGCACGATGTCCGAGCTTTGCGGGTCGCTGGGCATGCGGCTGATCAGGTAGACGCTGGCGGGCAGGAAGCTCACGCGCAGCAGCGCCTCGATCGCGGCGACGATGCTGCCCACGTTGAACGCCACCAGCAGCCCGAAGACGACGCCGGTGAACGTGCCGATCACGCCCGACAGCGCGCCCTGCACCATGAAGATGCCCATCACCGAGCGCGGGCTCGCGCCCAGCGTGCGCAGGATCGCGATGTCGGCCTGCTTGTCGGTCACCGTCATCACCAGCGTCGAGACGAGGTTGAACGCGGCCACCGCGACGATCAGCGTCAGGATGATGAACATCAGCCGCTTCTCGATCTGCACCGCCGAGAACCAGGTGCGGTTGGTGCTGGTCCAGTCGCGCACCGAATACTGCGGGCCGAGCGCGTCCTGCAGCGTGCGCGCCACCGAGCGCGCCTGGTTCAGGTCGCTCAGGCGCAGTTGCAGCCCCGTCGGGCCTTCGGTGCGAAACAGCTTGCCGGCGTCCACCAAGTTCACCAGCGCCAGCGTGCTGTCGTATTCGTAGTGGCCGGCGTCGAAGGTGCCCACCACCGTGAGCTGGCGCAGCCGCGGCACCACCCCGGCCGGCGTGACCTCGCCGCCCGGCAGGATCACCGTGACCTTGTCGCCCTCACCCACCCCGAGCGAGCGTGCCAGCTCGATGCCCAGCACCACGCCCCACTGGCCGGGCACGAGCCGGGCGAGCACGGTGGTGCGCAACTTGGCGGCGACCTCGGTGACGGTGGCTTCCTCGTTCGGCTCGATGCCGCGCACGATCACGCCGCGCATCGTGTCGCCGCGCGCCATCAGCGCCTGCATGCTGACGAACGGCGCGGCGCCGATGATCTGCGCGCCGAGCTGCGGCACCGCCTTCACCTGCGCCAGCGTGGCGCGCCAGTCGGGCAGCGCCGAGCCGTCGGCGGTCAGCACCTCGACGTGCGGGATCACCGAGAGCATGCGGTCCTGCACCTCCTTGCGAAAGCCGTTCATCACCGACAACACGATGATCAGCGCCGCCACGCCGAGCGCGATGCCGAGCATCGAGACGCCCGAGATGAACGAGATGAACCCGTTGCGCCGCCCGCTGCGCCCGGCGCGGGTGTAGCGCCAGCCGATCTGCAATTCGTAGGGCCAGTTCATGGGGACGCGATGCTACAGGAGGCGCATGGCGGCATCGGCCTTCGGGCCGGCGCCGCTCGCGCGGGATCACGCGCCGGATCACGCGCCGCATCACGCGCCGCATCACGCGCCGGATCACGCGCCGGATAATCGCCCGCATGCATTTGCTGATCCCCTGCGCGTCGGCGCTGTCCGATGCTGCTGCGCCCGTGCTGCGCGACCTGCCGCTGCCGAACCTGGCGCAATTGCTCGGGCGCCTGTCGCTCACCGTGGACGACGCCGGCGACGCCTACACGCTCTCGCCGCCGCACGAACGCGCGCTCGCCTCGGCCGCCGGCTGGCGCGGCGCCGATGGTTGCCTGCCGTTCGCCGCGCAGGCGGCGGCCGGCGACGGCATCAACGTGGGCGATCTGGCCTGGGGGCTCGTCACGCCGGTGCATTGGCATGTCGGGCGCGACCATGTCACGCTTGCCGACCCGGCCGCACTCAACCTGACCGAAACCGAATCGCGCGCCGCGTTCGATGCGGTGCGCGCACTGTTCGAGAGCGAAGGCCTGCGCTTCGAATGGGGCTCGGCCACGCGCTGGTATGCCGCGCACGAGAGCCTGGCCGAGTTGCCTTGCGCCTCGCTCGACCGCGTGATCGGGCGCAACGTCGAACTCTGGATGCGCCCCGGCGCCGCGCCCAAGCCCGCGGCCCGTCTGATCCGCCGGCTGCAGAGCGAAGTGCAGATGCTGCTGTACCCGCACCCGCTCAACGACGACCGCGAGCAGCGCGGCGAGCTGACGCTGAACTCGTTCTGGCTCAGCGGCTGCGGCCGGTTCCAGCCCCCCACGGGCGACGCGGTGCAACTCGCCGACGCGCTGCGCGCGCCGCTGCTCGCCGAAGACTGGATCGGCTGGGCACAGGCCTGGCGCGCCCTGGACGCCGGCGACGTGGCCGACGTGCTGCAGGCCGCGCGTGCCGGCCACCCGGTGGCGCTGACGCTGTGCGGCGAGCGCCGCGCGCAGCGGTTCGAAACCGCACCGCGCAGCCTGTGGCGAACGCTGGCGCGGCGCTGGAGCGCGACCGAACCCCACACGCTGCTGGAAGCGCTCTGATGAAGCCCGCCCCGATGCCGACGATCCGCTTGCGCGACGCGCCGCCGCGCGCGGTCTGGGCACTCGAGCAGGGTGGCGTGCACCCGCTGCTGGCGCGCCTGTATGCCGGCCGCGGCGTGCGCGCACTCGACGAACTCGACGACGGCCTGGCCCGCCTGCTGCCACCCGCCGACCTGCTCGGCGCGCCGGCGGCGGCGCGCTTTCTCGCCGATGCGATCGCGCGGCAACAGCGCATCTGCGTCGTCGCCGACTACGACTGCGACGGCGCCACCGCCTGCGCCGTGGCGCTGCGCGGTCTGCGGCTGCTCGGCGCGGCCGCCGACACGCTGCACTACGTGGTGCCCGACCGGGCCGTGCACGGCTACGGCCTGACGCCGGCGATCGTCGATCTGGCGCAGCGCAAGCGCCCCGACGTGCTGCTGACCGTGGACAACGGCATCGCCAGCCTGCAGGGCGTGGCCCATGCGCGCGCGCTCGGCATCGAGGTGCTGGTGACCGACCACCACCTGCCGGCGCTGGCGGACGGCCGCGTCGTGCTGCCCGACGCGAACGTGATCGTCAACCCGAACCAGCCCGGCTGCGGCTTCGGCAGCAAGAACCTCGCCGGCGTCGGCGTGATGTTCTACGTGCTGCTCGCCTTGCGCGCCGAGCAGCGCGAGCGCGGCCTGTACACGGCGCAGGCCCAGCCGCGGCTGGACGCGCTGCTCGACCTGGTCGCGCTCGGCACCGTCGCCGATGTGGTGCGGCTCGACGCGAACAACCGTCGGCTCGTCGCGCAAGGCCTGCGGCGCATCCGCGCCGGGCACACCCAGCCCGGCGTGGCCGCGCTTTTCAGTGCCGCGGCCCGCGACGCGCGGCGCGCCAGCGCGTTCGATTTCGGCTTCGCGCTGGGGCCGCGCATCAACGCCGCCGGGCGGCTGTCCGACATGACGCTGGGCATCGAATGCCTGCTGACCGACGACCCCGCGCGCGCCGCCGAACTCGCGAAGACGCTCGACGCCATCAACCGCGAACGGCGCGACGTGGAGACCGGCATGCGCGAGCAGGCCGAGGCGATGCTCGAGGTTCTGTTGCAGGCCCACGGCGATCCTGCGGGCGAGATGCCGGCCGCAGGCAGTGCAGGCACGCGGAGCGATGGCAGTGCCGGCCCGCCGAGCGATGGCAATGCAGGCGCGCCGAGCGCAGGCATTGCTGGCGCGCCGAGCGCAGGCATTGCTGGCGCGCCGAGCGCGCTGGCCCTCTTCGACGCGAGCTTCCACGAAGGCGTGGTCGGCATCGTCGCGTCGCGCCTGAAAGACCGGCTGCACCGCCCGACCTTCGTTTTCGCGCGCGGGCAGGACGGGCTGCTGAAGGGCTCGGGCCGTTCGATCCCGGGCTTTCACCTGCGCGACGCGCTCGACCTGCTGAGCAAGCGCCACCCCGACGTGCTGCAGCGCTTTGGCGGGCACGCGATGGCGGCCGGCTGCACGATCGCCGAGTCGCAACTGAGCACCTTCGACCGGGCGTTCCAGGCCATCGCCACC
>JAGWTP010000172.1 GCA_028868895.1 Burkholderiales bacterium | reverse complement strand
CGCTGGTGGCGATGCCGATCAACCAGCTGCCGATCGAGGCCATCGGCCAGATCATCGCGGGTGGCCAGGCGGTGTGCCGCGAGGCCGGCATCCCGATCGCCGGCGGCCACACCATCGATTCGGTCGAGCCGATCTACGGCCTGGTCGTGATGGGTCTGGTCCACCCCGACCGCGTGCGCCGCAACGCCGACGCCAGGCCCGGCGACGTGCTGATCCTGGGCAAGCCGCTCGGCGTGGGCGTGCTGTCGGCGGCGCTGAAGAAAGGCAAGCTCGACGCCGCCGGCTACGCCCAACTGGTCAAGACCACGACGATGCTCAACAAGCCCGGGATCGCTTTTGCCGCGATGGCGGGCGTGCACGCGCTGACCGACGTGACCGGCTTCGGCCTGGCCGGGCACACGCTCGAGATGGCGCGCGGCGCCGGCGTCACCGCGGTGATCGACTGGAGCCGCGTGCCGCTGCTGCCGGGTGTGGCGGCGATGGCCGCCGATGGCTTCGTCACCGGCGCGTCGGGGCGCAACTGGGCGGGCTACGGTGCCCAGGTCACGCTGGCCGGCTCGCTGCCCGCCACCGCGCGCGACCTGCTCGCCGACCCGCAGACCTCGGGCGGCCTGCTGGTGAGTTGCGCGCCCGAGACGGTGGCCGAGGTGCTGCGCACCTTCGCGCAGGCCGGCTTCGACCAGGCGGCGGTGATCGGCCACATCGAAGCCGGCGCGCCCGGGCTGCGGGTCGCGCCGTAAGCGCCGCCGGCCCGATGCAGGACATCCTGATCAACTGGACTCCGCAGGAGACGCGCGTCGCCGTCGTCGAGAACGGCGCGGTGCAGGAGCTGCACATCGAACGCTCGCTCGAGCGCGGCCTGGTCGGCAACATCTACACCGGGCGCGTGGCGCGCGTGCTGCCGGGCATGCAGTCGGCGTTCATCGACATCGGGCTGGAGCGCGCGGCGTTCCTGCACGTGGCCGATGTGCAGGTCAACGGCGTGACGCCGCGCGGCGCCGCCGCCACCGCAACGCGCGGCGACGCCGCCGGCCCCGCGGTGGCGCAAACGCCGATCGAGCGCCTGGTGTTCGAGGGCCAGACGCTCACCGTTCAGGTCATCAAGGACCCGATCGGCACCAAGGGCGCACGGCTGTCGACGCAGATCAGCATCGCCGGGCGCTTGCTGGTGTTCCTGCCGCAGGACGACCACATCGGCATCTCGCAGAAGATCGGCTCGCAGGAGCTGCGCGAGCAGCTGCGCGCGCGCATGAACCGGCTCGCGCAGGTGCCCGAAGGCGCCGGGCCGCCGGGCGGCTTCATCCTGCGCACCAATGCCGAGGAGGCGAGCGACGAGGAACTGGCCGACGACATCCGCTACCTGCGCAAGACCTGGGGGCTGGTGCGCGAGAAGAGCTTCAAGTCGCCGCCCGGCACCCTGCTGCACCAGGACCTGAGCCTGGTCGAGCGCGTGCTGCGCGACCTGACGCACGACGCCACGAAGGCGGTGCGCATCGACTCGCGCCTGCAGTTCGAATCGCTGCGCAAGTTCGGCCAGGAGTTCACGCCGACCTCGGTCGCCAAGCTCGAGCACTACCCCGGCGAGCGGCCGATCTTCGACCTGTTCAACATCGACGACGAGATCGCGCGCGCGCTCGCGCGGCGCGTCGACCTGAAGTCGGGCGGTTACCTGATCATCGACCAGACCGAGGCGCTGACCACGGTCGACGTGAACACCGGCGGCTTCGTCGGCGCACGCAATTTCGACGAGACGATCTTCAAGACCAACCTCGAGGCCGGCCAGGCGATCGCGCGCCAGCTGCGCCTGCGCAACCTGGGCGGCATCATCATCATCGACTTCATCGACATGTCGAACGAGGGCCACCGCAACGCGGTGCTGGCCGAGCTGCGCAAGCAGCTCAGCCGCGACCGCACCAAGATCACCGTGAGCGGCTTCACCCAGCTCGGGCTGGTCGAGATGACGCGCAAGCGCACCCGCGAGTCGCTTGCCCACATGCTGTGCGAGGTCTGCCCCACCTGCGAAGGCAAGGGCCAGGTGAAGACGCCGCGCAGCGTGTGCTACGACATCCTGCGCGAGATCCTGCGCGAGGCCCGCCAGTTCGACCCGAAGGAGTTCCGCATCATCGCGTCGGCCGCGGTGGTCGAGATGCTGCTCGACGAGGAGAGCCAGCACCTCGCGGGCTTGTCGGACTTCATCGGCAAGCCGATCTCGCTGCAGGCCGAGGCGCTGGGGTCGCCGGAGCAGTACGACATTGTCCTGATGTAGGGACTTGCGACCTCTGCATGCGCGCCGGTTGCCACGCGCGATCGTGTCAGCCGAGCGGCCCGCGTCACGCTCGACCGATCGCTTCCTCGACCTCGTGCAAGCGGTCCTTGCCGAAGTACATCTCGTCGCCGACGAAGAAGGTCGGCGCGCCGAAGGCGCCGCGATCGTGGGCGGCTTGGGTGTTCTCCAGCAGCCGGGCCTTCACCGCGGGCTCCTGCGCGGTCTGCATCAGGCGTTGCGCGTCGAGGCCGGCCTGCGTCAGCACGTCGGCGATCGTGGCCGGGTCGTCCATCTTCAGGGCGCGCTCCCACATCGCCGCGAACACGGTGTTCACGTAGCGCTCGAAGCAACCCAGCTGCTGCGCCGCCACCGCGCCGCGCATGACCTGCAGCGTGTTCACCGGGAAGTGCGGGTTGAACTTGAAGGCCGCCAGGCCGTGGCGGGTGATGAAGCGTTGCATCTCGAGCCGCTCGTAGGCCAGCTTGTTGGGGATGGCGGCAAAGGCTTCGATCGGCGAGCGGTTGTTCGCCAGCTTGAACAGGCCGCCTAGCAGGATCGGCACGTACTCGAAGCGGGCACCGGTGCGGGCCTCGATCTGCGGGACGACCTTGTGGCCGAGGTAGGCGTTCGGGCTTCCGAAGTCGAACAGGAATTGGGCGCGGGCGGTGGCGGCGGAGTTCATCGGGTTCACCAGCTTTCGATCCAGGGGCGCAGTTCGGTCTCGTGGCTCCAGGCGTCGCGCGGCTGCTGGTGGATCTGCCAGTAGGCGTCGGCGATGTGCTCCGGGCTCAGGATGCCTTGCCGGTCCTTGAGCGCGTAACGCTCGGGGAAGTTGCTGCGGATGAACTCGGTGTCGATCGCGCCGTCGATGACGGTGTGCGCGACATGGATGCCCTGCGGCCAGAGCTCGCGCGCCATGCTCTGCGCCAGCGCGCGCAGCGCATGCTTGGCGCCGGCGAAGGCCGCAAAGCCTTCGCGCCCGCGCAGGCTGGCCGTGGCACCGGTGAAGATGATCGTGCCGCGGCCGCGCGGCAGCATCGCCTTGGCGACCTCGCGCCCCATCAGGAAGCCGCCCAGGCAGGCCATTTCCCAGACCTTGGTGTACACGCGCGTGGTGGTTTCGGTGACCGGGAAGCGCACGTTGGCGCCGATGTTGAACACCGCCACCTCGATCGGCGCGATCTCACGCTCGATCTTGTCGACCAGCGCGACCATCTCGTCTTCCTTGCGCGCGTCGCTGCCGAAGCCGTGCGCCTGTCCGCCAGCGGCGCGGATCTGCTGCACCAGCGGCTCGAGCTTGTCGGCGCTGCGGCGCGTGACGCAGGCGATGAGCCCTTCGCGCGCAAAGCGCCGCGCGATGGCGCCGCCGGTGGCATCACCGGCGCCGATCACGAGGACAGATCTGGCGGGGCTCGTGTTCATGAGGCAGTGCGCCGGTTCATTGCTTCACCCTCGATGTGGGACAACGGTCGTTATCCTATAGACTCGAACCACACCCTGTCAATGCAATCGGGCCGACGCACAGGGCCAACGAATAGGGCCAACGCATCGGGCCAACGAATGGGGCCAAGGAAGCCGGGTCAATCTCAGCCGTCATGCGCTACTCGAAGGAACACAAGGATCAGACCCGCCAGCGGCTGCTGAGCGCCAGCGCGCGCCACGTCAAGCAGCACGGTTTCGCGGCCAGCGGCGTGGACGCGCTCGCATCGGCGGCCGGGGTGACCAGCGGGTCGCTGTACAAGCACTTCGAGGGTAAGTCCGACCTGTTCGCTTGCCTGATCCGGGCCGACCTGCAGCGCACGGCCGAGCGGTTTGCCAGGCTTCCTCCCGGCGACACCGGCGCCGCCGAAAAGGCGATGGCCGCCTACCTGAGCCGGCACCACCTGCGGCACCCGCAGCAGGGCTGTCCGCTGCCGGGCTTGAGTGCCGAGGTCGCCCGCGCCGACGACGCGGTGCGCGCCGCCTTCGACGACGGGCTGCGTGAAATCCACGCGCAGCTGCAACCCGTCGCCGGCTCGAGCGCCAAGGCCTGGGCGTTGATCAATCAGAGCGTGGGCGCGGTGATGCTCGCGCGCGCGGCCCTCGACCCCGCGCTGCAACGAGAGTTGCTCGCGTCGGCACGGGCCGAAGTCCACGCGCTGTTCGCCACCGATCGGGTCGATCGGTAGCGCGCACGGCGGCCCTCGATCGTCGTGATCGGTCACGCCTGAAACCACCCACGCCGAAATGCCCGACTCGAACCAGCTCGTCGTTCCGCCGTCGTTCATCGCGCTGTACATCGCGCCCGGGCGCAGCCGGCCGAGTGCGCCGCGCGACGAGATCGCCGCGCGCTACGAGTTCTGTGAAGACCTCGCGACGATGCTCACCGA
>JAGWTP010000065.1 GCA_028868895.1 Burkholderiales bacterium | reverse complement strand
CGCGCCGGCACCCGCCGGCGCTGGAAGTGGCTGGGCGTGCTGAGCGTCGCGGCCCTGCTGCTGCATGCGGCCGCGCTGAGCGGGGTCGAATGGGCCTGGCCCGAGCGCGAGGCGGTGCGCCTGCCGGCCGCGCCGATGAGGGTGCGGCTGGTCGACACGGCGTTGCCGCCGCGCGAGTCGGCCGTGCCGGTGGCGCCCGCAGCGCGGCCGATCGACGCCGCGGTTGATACGCCGCGGGTTGCGGTGCCGGTGCCGGAGCGGGCGCGGGCCCCGGCGCCGCGTGCCAAGGCGACGCCGCCCGCTGCCGAGCCGATGGCGGCCGCGCCACCCGCCGCAGCGCCACAGGCGGTTGCTGCGACCGCGCCGCCGATCGATGCGCCCACCGCGCCGGTGCAGCTCGCGTTGAACACACCCGTCGCCCACCCGGCGGTGCCGGTCGCGGCAGCGCCGGCGGCTCCGCCCGCGCACGCACCGGCTGGCGACGAGGCGATCCCGCACTACCGCACCCGGCTGCCGCCGCCGATCACGCTGCGCTACGTGATGCACCGCGGCATCCTGCGCGGCACCGGCGACCTGGTGTGGCGCCCGCAAGGCGAGCACTACGAGCTGCGCTTCGACGGCCGGGTGGCTGGGCTGGCGGTGCTGACGCAGGTCAGCACCGGCGGCTTCGACGCCGCCGGCGTGGCGCCCGAGCGCTTCACCGACCAGCGCCTGCGCCGCGGCACCACGGCGGCGAACTTCCAGCGCGCCGCCGGCAAGATCACGTTCTCGGGCCCGGCCACCGAGTTCGTGCTGCGCGACGGTGCGCAGGACCGGCTGAGCTGGATGGTGCAGCTCGCCGCGATCGTCGCTGCCGAGCCGCACCTGGCGACGCCGGGCGCCAAGGTGGTGATGTACGTGGTCGGCTCGCACGGCGACGCCGATGTGTGGTCGTTCCGCTGCATCGGCCCCGAGGCGGTCGAGACCGGCGCCGGCACGGTCGATGCGATCAAGTTCGTGCGCGAGCCGCGCGAGCCCTACGACACCACGGTGCAGGTCTGGCTCGACCCGCTTCGGCACGACCTGCCGGTGCGCGCGACGCAGAAGTCGGGCGCGAACGACGAGGGGTTCGACCTGCGGCTGCAGGAAACGCTGCCGTGACCGCCGGCACCGATGCGGGCGGGTTGGGGTTTGCCTGTCGGCCGGTGGCTTGAAATTTGCGTTGATGTACTCACTTCGGCAGCAAAGGGGTCACTCGATGCAGATGCTTTACAACTCCGACAGCTACGCCGTGGTGCTGTTCGACGTCGCCGCGATCGCGCCAGCCACGGCCACCGTGCTGGTCATCGGCGAGCCCGCGCCGGAGCCGCTGAGCCACGGCGGCTACGAGATCGTCGACAAGTTCGCCCGCAAAGAGATCTTCCTGCAGGGCGCGATGGCCGAAAGCTTCAAGGAAGGCGTCGAGGCGCTGATCCAGACCCGCCCGTCCGAGGAAGAGATCGACGACTACATCGAGCGCTTCACCTCGCTGATGCAGCAGCCGGTGATCCTGCACTGATTGCAGCCGCCGCGCGTGCGGTGGCGCGCTGTGCCGGTGTGAACTCCGACCCCGCGGCAGGGTCTGTTCAGTCGCCCGATCGACCGGGCTTGCCGCTTCGGGCACTCTGCGCCAAGATGATCCGGCGACTCAGCCGCACGGAGGTGTCATGGCCAAGATCCACGTCGATGCGCGCTTGCTGCTGTCACCCGGCCTGAAAGAGGCGCCGGTGCTCGACCGCATGTGCTCGCAGTTCGTGCTGACCTTGACGCTGCACAGTGCCGGGCGCTTCAACCTGCGGCGCGACTGGAACAGCCTGCTCTCGCTCACCGGCAAGCACCTGGTGTGGCCGGGTTCGGTGCTGGCGCGGCTGCGCGGCTTCCTGAACACGCGCTGCAAGGGAAACGAGCACTGGCGCGGCCACGAGGCGCTGGGCGACGAGGCTTTCATGGCGCGCTACGGCGGCTGGCGCGGGCCGTACGAAGAGGGCACGCTGTTCTTCTACATCGACGAATACATCAAGGACGCACCGAAAGACCTGCTCGCGGTGCTCGGCGCCTCGGCCGACTGGCTGGCGCGCAGCCTGAAGAAGGAATCGACGCTGGTCGAGAAGAACATCGATGCGCTCGCCGGCCTGCTGCAGCTCAACCCGGCCGAGCGTGCGCTGCTGCTGTACGGCACGCTGGCGCGCTACCAGCGCGATCTGCGCGGCCTGCTGGTCGAGTTCAAGGTCTCGAACGCGCAGGAGGCCTACGCCGCGATCGCCAGCGTCGCCGGCGTGAGCGAGACCGACGTCGCCGAGGCGCTGCGCGCGGGTTCTCGCCTGGAGCGCATCGGCATGGTCGAGAACCTGATCTCCGAGCACAACATCACCGACCTGGCCGACCTGATGAAGGTCAGCGAGCAGTTGCCGCCGGTGCTGATGCGCCGGTACGAAGGCCCGTCCGACCTGATGGCGGTGTTCACGCGGCCGGCCCAGCGCAGCGAGCTCACCGAGGCCGACTTCGATTTCGTCGGCGTCGACCGCACGATGATGACGGCGCTGCTGGCCAACGCGGTCGCGCGCAAGGCGCCGGGCGTCAACGTGCTGCTGTACGGCCCGCCCGGCACCGGCAAGACCGAGCTCGCGAAGGTGGCGGCGCAATCGGCCGGCCTGGAGCTGTACGAGGTCGAGTACGCCGACCGCGACGGCAACTCGCTCAGCGGGCGCGACCGCTACCGCTCGCTGCAGATCAGCCAGGTGTTCCTCAAGGGCAGCCCCAACGTGGCGCTGCTGTTCGACGAGGTCGAAGACGTGTTCCCGCCGATCTCGACCGACGCCGCGCAGCTGATCGCGCGCATGGACACCGGCGACGGCGCGCTCTCCGGCAGCGTCAGCGGCAAGGCCTGGGTGAACCAGATCCTCGAGACCAATCCGGTGCCGGTGATCTGGGTCACCAACCGCATCGAGCAGATCGACCCGGCGTTCCGGCGCCGCTTTCAGTACCACCTGGAGCTCAAGAGCCCGCCGCCCGGCGCACGCGAAGCGCTGGTGGCACGCGCACTCGCGGGCGTCGATGTCGCTGTGGGGTTCGCCGCGAAGCTGGCCGAACGCAAGGGGCTGACGCCGGCGCAGATCCGCACCGCGGTCAAGTTCGCCAACCTCGCGATCGACCCGGCGCCGGGCGAGGGCCAGGCCGCCCAGATGCAGGCGCTGATCGAGCGCCAGCTCGTCAACGCCGACAAGGCGCTGGGCAACACCGGCGCCGAGCGTGGTGCGCGGCGCGTGGTCACGACCTATGACCTCGGCCTGGTCCACACCGAGTCGAAGTTCGAGGTGCCCAGGATCGTCGAGGCGCTGCGCCGCCGGACCTACGGCACGCTGTGCTTCTACGGCCCGCCCGGCACCGGCAAGACGGCGCTGGCCGAGCACATCGCGCACGAGCTGCAGCGCGCGCTGATGGTGCGCCAGGCCAGCGACATCATGAGCAAGTACGTCGGCGAGACCGAACAGAACATGGCCAAGATGTTCGAAGAAGCGCAGACCGAGAACGCGGTGCTGCTGCTCGACGAGGCCGACAGCTTCCTGCGCAGCCGCCGCCTGGCCGAGCGCAACTACGAGGTCAGCGAGGTCAACGAGATGCTGCAGGGCATGGAGCGCTTCGCCGGCGTGTTCATCTGCACCACCAACCTGTTCCAGGAGCTCGACGAGGCGGCGCTGCGGCGCTTCACGTTCAAGATCCGCTTCAAGCCGCTGACCGCCGAACAGCGCGAGCGCATGTTCGTCGCCGAGGCGCTCGGTGGCGATGCGAGCCGGCTGACGCGCGAACAGGCCAGCCGCCTGGCGCAACTCGGTGCGCTGGCACCGGGCGATTTCGCGGCGGTGCAGCGCCAGGTCGACGTGCTCGGCATCGCCTTCGAGCCCGACGAGTTCCTGTCGCAGCTCGAAGCCGAGCACCGGGTCAAGCCCGAGGTGCGCGAGCAGCGCGGCATCGGGTTCATGCACTGAGGCCGTGAGCGTGCCGGGGTCGCGCCGCACCCAGCCTGCGCCGGCCGGAGCGGCTTTCTACAATCGGCCGATGAACACGCCCAACTACACCCGCGGCGCGCAGCTGCCCGACATCCTGCGCCAGCGCATCGCGATCCTCGACGGCGCCATGGGCACGATGATTCAGCGCTACAAGCTCACCGAGGCCGACTACCGGGGCGAGCGTTTCAAGGACCATCCGAAGGACGTGAAGGGCAACAACGACATGTTGCAGCTCAGCAAGCCCGAGGTGATCCGCGAGATCCACGCGCAGTACCTTGCCGCTGGCGCCGACATCATCGAGACCAACACCTTCGGCGCCACCTCGGTGGCGCAGGACGACTACGGTCTGGCCGCGTTCGCCCGCGAGATGAACGTGGCGGCCGCCCGGCTCGCGCGCGCCGCCTGCGACCAGTTCAGCAGCGCCGACAAGCCGCGCTTCGCGGCCGGTGCGCTCGGCCCCACGCCCAAGACCGCCAGCATCAGCCCCGACGTCAACGACCCGGCGGCGCGCAACGTGAGCTTCGACGAACTGAAGGCGGCGTATTTCGAGCAGGCCAGCGGGCTGCTCGAAGGCGGCTGCGACCTGTTCCTGGTCGAGACCGTGTTCGACACGCTCAACGCCAAGGCCGCGATCTTCGCGCTCGACGAGTTGATGGAGCAAACCGGTGAGCGCCTGCCGGTGATCGTCTCCGGCACCGTCACCGACGCGTCGGGGCGCATCCTGTCGGGCCAGACCGTGACCGCGTTCTGGCACAGCGTGCGCCACGCCAGGCCGCTCGCGATCGGCCTGAACTGCGCGCTCGGCGCCACGCTGATGCGGCCCTACATCGAGGAGCTGGCGCGCGTGGCCGGCGACACCTTCGTCAGCTGCTACCCGAACGCCGGCCTGCCCAACCCGATGAGCGAGACCGGCTTCGACGAGACGCCCGAGATCACCGGCAGCCTGCTCGGCGAGTTCGCCAGGTCCGGGTTCCTGAACATCGCCGGCGGCTGCTGCGGCACCACCCCGGCCCACATCGCCGCGATCGCGCAGCAGGTCGGCCGCTACCGGCCGCGCTGCGGACAGCGGGGCGCGTTGTTCGGGGAACTTGTGGCGGAGGGAACGTGAGTATTTGAGGGGATCTTTGCCGCCAAGGCACAGAGGCACCAAGGAACAGAAAGGGCCTTTGAGTTTGCTTTCTTGGTGCCTTTGTGCCTTTGTGGCAAAGGACGGTCGCGAACGGCACCCCCCTACAATCCAGGCTCGCCCGAGGAGCGTTGCGACAGCCGACACGGCTGCCAGGCTCGGGCACATTGCAGTGCGCTGCTATGGTTCAACGGCGCTCACCCGACCCTGAGGGTCCGCGGTGAGCAGCGCGGGCCGCATCCGAAATGCACGCGATGACCGCCACCCCCGTCCCCCCGATGAAACTCTCCGGCCTCGAGCCGGTGCTGATCGGCGAAGGAACGCTCTTCGTCAACGTCGGCGAGCGCACCAACGTGACCGGCTCGAAGGCGTTCGCGCGGATGATCCTGAACGGCGAGTTCGAGCAGGCGCTCGGCGTCGCGCGCCAGCAGGTCGAGAACGGCGCGCAGGTGATCGACATCAACATGGACGAGGCCATGCTCGACAGCAAGGCCGCGATGGTGCGCTTCTTGAACCTGATCGCCGGCGAGCCCGAAATCGCGCGCGTGCCGATCATGGTCGACAGCTCGAAGTGGGAGGTGATCGAAGCGGGCCTGAAGTGCATCCAGGGCAAGGGCATCGTCAACTCGATCTCGCTGAAGGAGGGCGAAGCACAGTTCAGGCACCAGGCCAAGCTGGTGCGGCGCTACGGCGCCGCGGCGGTGGTGATGGCGTTCGACGAGAAAGGCCAGGCCGACACCTACGAGCGCAAGACCGAGATCTGCGCGCGCGCGTATCGAATCCTCGTCGACGAGGTCGGCTTCCCGGCTGAGGACATCATCTTCGACCCGAACATCTTCGCGATCGCCACCGGCATCGAGGAGCACAACAACTACGCGGTCGACTTCATCAACGCCACGCGCTGGATCAAGCGCAACCTGCCGGGCGCGAAGGTCAGCGGCGGCGTCAGCAACGTGAGCTTCAGCTTCCGCGGCAACGACCCGGTGCGCGAAGCGATCCACACCGTGTTCCTGTACCACGCGATCCAGGCCGGCATGGACATGGGCATCGTCAACGCCGGCATGGTCGGCGTGTATGACGACCTGGAGCCCGAGTTGCGCGAACGCGTCGAGGACGTGGTGCTGAACCGCCGCGAAGACGCCGGCGAGCGGCTGGTCGAGATCGCCGAGAGCGCCAAGGGCCTGGCCAAGGACGACAGCGCGCGACTCGCGTGGCGCGCCAAGCCGGTGGACGAACGCCTGAGCCACGCGCTGGTGCACGGCATCAACGACTTCATCGTGCAGGACACCGAAGAGGTCTACCAACGTGTGCTCGCCGCCGGCGGGCGCCCGCTGCACGTGATCGAAGGCCCGTTGATGGACGGGATGAACATCGTCGGCGACCTGTTCGGCCAAGGCAAGATGTTCCTGCCGCAGGTGGTCAAGAGCGCGCGCGTGATGAAGCAGGCGGTCGCGCACCTGCTGCCCTACATCGAGGAAGAAAAACGCCTGCACGTCGAGGCCGGCGGCGAGGCCCGGGCCAAGGGCAAGATCGTCATCGCCACCGTGAAGGGGGACGTGCACGACATCGGCAAGAACATCGTCACCGTCGTGCTCCAGTGCAACAACTTCGAGGTCGTCAACATGGGCGTGATGGTGGCGTGCCAGGACATCCTGGCGCGCGCCAAGGTCGAGGGCGCGGACATCATCGGCTTGAGCGGGCTGATCACGCCGAGCTTGGAGGAGATGCAGTTCGTCGCCGGCGAGATGCAGCGCGACGACTACTTCCGCATCAGGAAGATCCCGCTGCTGATCGGCGGCGCGACGACGAGCCGCGTGCACACGGCCGTGAAGATCTCGCCGCACTACGAAGGGCCGGTCGTCTACGTGCCCGATGCGAGCCGCTCGGTGGCGGTGTGCAGCGACCTGCTCAGCGACGAGCGCGCCGCGGCCTACATCGCCGAGCTGAACGCCGACTACGTGCGGGTGCGCGACCAGCACGCCAACAAGAAGGCCACGCCGCTGGTCACGCTCGCACAGGCGCGTGCGAACAAGACACCGATCGACTGGGCCAGCTACCGCGTGCCGGCGCCGAAGTTCGTCGGCCGCCGCGTCTTCCGCAACCAGGACCTGGCCGAGATCGCCGCCTGCATCGACTGGGGTCCGTTCTTCCAGACCTGGGACCTGGCCGGGCCCTACCCCGCGATCCTGAACGACGAGATCGTCGGCGAATCGGCGCGCCGGGTGCTCAGCGACGGCCAGCGCCTGCTGCGCCGCGCGATCGAAGGGCGCTGGCTCACCGCGAACGGCGTGATCGGCCTGTACCCGGCCAACACCGTGAACGACGACGACATCGAGATCTACGCCGATGCGTCGCGCACCGAGGTGCTGATGACCTGGCACGGCCTGCGCATGCAGAGCGTGCGCCCGGTGGTCGACGGTGTCATTCGTCCGAACCGCTGCCTGGCCGACTTCATCGCCCCCAAGGGCTCGGGCGTGGCCGACCACATCGGCCTGTTCGCGGTGACCGCCGGGCTCGGCGCCGAGAAGAAGGACAAGCAGTTCCTCGATGACCTGGACGACTACAGCTCGATCATGTTCAAGGCCATCGCCGACCGTCTGGCCGAAGCCTTTGCCGAGCGCCTGCACCAGCGCGTGCGCACCGAGTTCTGGGGCTACGCCGCCGACGAGCACTTGAGCACCGCCGAGCTGATCGCCGAAAAGTACCAGGGCATCCGACCCGCGCCCGGCTATCCGGCCTGCCCCGACCACACCGTGAAGGCGGCGATGTTCGAGGTGCTGCAATGCGCCGACATCGGCATGGGCCTGACAGAGAGCCTGGCGATGACGCCGGCGGCCAGCGTCAGCGGCTTCTACCTGGCGCACCCCGAGGCAAGGTACTTCAACGTCGGCAAGATCGGCGAAGACCAGCTCGCCGACTGGGCCCGGCGCAGCGCGCTCGACGCCGGCGTGGCGCGCCGTTCTCTCGCGGCGCTGTTGTGACCCCGGGGCCGCGCCGATCGGCGGCGGCCGGTCCGGCGATGAGGCAAGGTGGCGGTCGCGGTGGCGCCGGTCCGTGCGTCACTGCACCGTCAGCACGCGCCGGTACTGGATCGCCTCGGCCAGGTGCGTGACCGCGATCGCGCCGCTGCCGGCCAGGTCCGCCACGGTGCGCGCAACCCGCAACACGCGGTGAAAGCCGCGCGCCGACCAGCCCAGCCGCGCGGCGGCCGTCTGCAGGAACCGGGCGGCAGCGGGGTCGAGCGCGCAGTGCGCGTCGAGCGCGTCGCCTGACAGCGCCGCGTTCACGCAGCCCTGGCGCGCGAGCGCGCGCTCGCGTGCCGCACCGACGCGCTGCGCGATCGCATGGCTGGTTTCACCGTCGGGTGCGGCCGCAAGCGCCTCGGGCGGCACCGCCGGCACTTCGACCTGCACGTCGATGCGGTCGAGCAGCGGCCCGCTGATGCGGCCCTGGTAGCGCGCGACCGCGTCGGGCGTGCACCGACAGGCGCGCTGCGCGCTGCCCAGGTGCCCGCACGGGCACGGGTTCATCGCCGCGATGAGCTGAAAGCGCGCCGGGAACTCGGCCTGCCGCGCCGCTCGCGAGATCACGATGCGGCCGGTCTCGAGCGGCTCGCGCAGCGCTTCGAGCGCGGCGCGCTGGAACTCCGGGAACTCGTCGAGAAACAGCACGCCGTGGTGGGCCAAAGAAATCTCGCCCGGCCGCGGCGGCGAGCCGCCACCGACGAGCGCAACCGGCGACGCGGTGTGGTGCGGCGCGCGCAGCACGCGCTGGCCCCAGCGTTCGTGCGCGAACGCGCCGGTCAGGCTCAGCACGGCCGCCGATTCGAGCGCGTCGTGTTGGGTCAGCGGCGGCAGCAGCCCGGCGAAGCGCTGCGCCAGCATCGACTTGCCGGTGCCGGGCGAGCCCATCATCAGCACGCTGTGGCCGCCGGCCGCGGCGACCTCCAGCGCGCGCTTGGCGCCGTCCTGGCCCTTCACGTCGCGCAGGTCGGGCAGCGCGGGCGAGGGCGCACGCGCATCGGCAAACGCTAAAGGCAGCGGCACGCCCGCCGCGGCGTCGGCGGGCAGCAGCGCGGCGACGACGTCGAGCAGGTGAGCGGCGGCGTGGATCGCCAGCCCGTCGACCAGCGCCGCCTCGCGCGCGCTGGCCAGCGGCAGCACCAGCGCGCGCGGCGTGCCGATGCCGTTGCGCCGCAGTGCGAGCGCCATCGCCAGCGCGCCGCGCACCGGGCGCAACTCGCCGCCGAGCGAAAGTTCGCCGGCAAACTCGAAGCGGTCGGCGCGGGCCGCGTCGATCTGGCCGCTGGCGGCGAGGATGCCCAACGCGATCGGCAGGTCGAAGCGGCCCGACTCCTTGGGCAGGTCGGCCGGCGCCAGGTTCACCGTGATGCGCTTGTTGTGCGGGAACGCCAGGCCGCTGTTCTGCAGCGCGGCGCGCACGCGCTCGCGCGCCTCCTTGACCTCGGTGTCGGCCAGGCCGACGAGCGTGAAACTCGGCAGGCCGTTGGCCAGGTGCACCTCGACCGTGACCTCGGCCGCTTCGAGAGCATGCAGCGCGCGGCTGTGGATGACGGCAAGCGACATGGTTCGGTCCCGGTTGCAACGCACACGGCGTCGCAACTGGCTTCGCCGAGACGATTGTGCCGTGTCGCCCTTGCACGCAGCGCGCAGTTCACGCACCGACTCGGGGCATTCCGCGTCCGCGCATTGAATTGGTGCTCATTTACCGCGTTGACGGTGCGGGAATGCGCCAGCGTCTGTGGTCACGGGTCGCAAGTGCGCTGGCACACATCCTGCGAAACCACCGCATCCCCGTTTCTGAACCACCGGAGCCTCGAAGATGAACAAGTCGATCCTGCTATTTGCCATGACCTCGTTGCTTGGCGCCGCTGCCCATGCGGACGACCCGGCGCCGCCGCCGTTCACCGGCAACATCAACGTGACCACGAGCTACAAGTTCCGCGGCCAGGACCAGAGCGGCACGCCGGGCAGCATCAAGCCGGCGGTCCAGGGCGGATTCGACTACACGTCGAACGGCTTCTATCTCGGCAACTGGAACTCCAACATCGGCTGGCTGAACTCGGTCTCGCCGAGCGCCAACATCGAGATGGATTTCTACGGTGGCTACCGTGGCGAGATCGTCAAGGACCTGGGCTATGACGTCGGCATCCTGGAGTACGCATACCCGGGTGCGCGCGTCGCGAACACGACCGAAATCTACGGCGCGCTGAGCTACGGCATCGCTTCGCTGAAGTATTCGCACACCGTGTCGAAGGACTACTTCAACCTCGGCGCAGGCACCTACAGCGGGCGCAACACCGGCTACCTCGACCTGTCGGCCAATTACGAGCTCGTCAAGAGCCTGACCCTGAACAGCCACTTCGGCTACACGCGCTATTCGAGCGACCTGCGCAACAACGTCGGCGTGCCCAACTACTACGACTACAAGGTCGGTGTGACCTACGACCTGGGTTCGGGCTTCTCGCTCGCAGGGGCCGTCGTCGGCGCGAACAAGAAGGATTACTACGGCGACATCAACAAGGCGCGCTTCATCGCGACGCTGTCCAAGTCCATGTAGTCAGGTCGGCGGCGGGGCCGTTCGTGCCCCCGACCGCTTGTGCATCACAACCCACTCCAGAAAGGTTCGACCATGAAGATGGTGACCGCCATCGTCAAGCCGTTCAAGCTTGACGAAGTCCGCGAAGCCCTCAGCGCCATCGGCGTGCAGGGCATCACGGTGACCGAAGTCAAGGGCTTCGGGCGCCAGAAGGGCCACACCGAGCTGTACCGCGGTGCGGAATACGTCGTCGACTTCCTGCCCAAGGTGAAGGTCGAGGCGGCGGTCGACGACGCCATCGTCGACCGCGTGATCGAGGCCATCGAAAGCGCGGCCCGCACCGGCAAGATCGGCGACGGCAAGGTGTTCGTGTCGGCGCTCGAGCAGGTCGTTCGCATCCGCACCGGCGAGACCGGCAAAGACGCTCTCTGAAGCCCAAAACCAAGAGACAAACATGAGAAAACTGATTGCCACTCTCGCCCTGGGCCTCGCCGCCCTGGGCTTCGCGAGCACCTCGCTCGCACAGGACGCGGCTTCCGCGCCCGCTGCCGCGGCCGCGATGGCGTCGGCACCCTCCGATACCGCTTCGGCAGCGGCGCCGGCGCCGGCTGCCGCCTCGGCCGCCGACGCCGGCGCCTCGGCACCGGCCGCCGCCGCACCGGTGGCCAACAAGGGCGACACCGCCTGGATGATCGTTGCCACCGCCTTCGTCATCATGATGTCGATCCCCGGCCTGGCGCTGTTCTACGGTGGCCTGGTGCGCAGCAAGAACATGCTGTCGGTGCTGATGCAGGTGATGGTCACGTTCTCGATGATCGTCGTGCTGTGGTGCATCTACGGCTACAGCCTGGCCTTCACCGAAGGCAACGCGTTCATCGGCGGCTTCGACCGGCTGTTCATGAAAGGCCTGTTCGACCCGATGACCGGCACGTTCTCGATGGCCGCCACGTTCAGCAAGGGGGTCTACATTCCCGAGTTGATCTACATGGCGTTCCAGGCGACGTTCGCGGCGATCACCTGTTGCCTGATCGTCGGTTCGTTCGCAGAGCGCGCCAAGTTCTCCGCGGTGCTGGCCTTCATGGCGCTGTGGTTCACCTTCAGCTACGCGCCGATCGCCCACATGGTCTGGTTCTGGATGGGGCCGGATGCCTACAGCTCCAAGGCCGTGGTCGATGCGACCAACGCCAAGGCCGGCCTGCTGTGGCAATGGGGCGCGCTCGACTTCGCCGGCGGCACCGTCGTGCACATCAATGCCGCAGTGGCCGGTCTGGTCGGCGCGGTCATGATCGGCAAGCGCGTGGGCTACGGCAAGGAGGCGTTCACGCCGCACTCGCTGACGCTGACGATGGTCGGCGCCGCACTGCTGTGGGTCGGCTGGTTCGGCTTCAACGCCGGCTCGGCGCTCGAAGCCAACGGCACCGCCACGCTCGCGTTCATGAACACCTTCTCGGCCACGGCGGCCGCGGTGCTCGCCTGGTGCATCGGCGAGGCGCTGATGAAGGGCAAGGCGTCGATGCTCGGCGCGGCCTCCGGCGCGGTGGCGGGGCTGGTGGCGATCACGCCGGCCTGCGGCAACGTCGGCCTGATGGCCGCGATCCTGATCGGCTTCATCGCCGGCTTCGCCTGCCTGTGGGGCGTGACCGGCCTGAAGAAGGTGCTCGGTGCCGACGACTCGCTCGACGTCTTCGGGGTGCACGGCGTCGGCGGCATCGTCGGTGCGTTGCTGACCGGGGTATTCAACACCCAGTTGCTCGGCGGCCCCGGCCAGGTGGGCGACTGGGTCACGGCCTCGGTCACATCCAACGGCATCGGCGCGCAGGTCTGGATCCAGCTCAAGGCGGTGCTGGTGACGATCGTCTGGTCGGGCGTGGTGTCGTTCGTCGCCTACTTCATCGTCGACAAGGTGATCGGCCTGCGGGTCACCGAAGAAGAAGAGCGCGAGGGCCTGGACATCAGCGCCCACGGCGAAACCGCGTACCACATCTGACGCGAACCCACGCTCGCCCGCGTTGGGCGAGCGCACCAAAGGGGGCTGCCGCGAGGCGGCCCCTTTTTTCGTTGTGCGCAGGCGGCCGGTGCGGGCCTTGCGGGGCCGGCGTGCAGCCCCAGATGCCTAAAATGTCGTGATCCGCGCATCCTCGCGGCAGCTTGTCCTCGCCCGGTTTCGGGCCCCGCCATGGTTCCCCACCTCATCACCGCACTCACCGGCCCGATCAACGAGCTGGAGCAGCGCATCCTCGAATCGCTGCCGGCAATCGAACGCTGGTTCCGGCTCGAATGGATGGAGCACACGCCGCCGTTCTATACCTCGGTCGACGTGCGCAACGCCGGCTTCAAGCTGGCGCCGGTCGACACCCACCTGTTCCCCGACGGCTTCAACAACCTGACGGTCGAGATGCTGCCGCTGGCGGTGCAGGCGGCGATGGCGGCGATCGAGAAGATCTGCCCCGAAGCCAAGAACCTGCTGCTGATCCCAGAGAAGAACACGCGCAACACCTTCTATCTGGCCAACGTGCAACGGCTGGTGCAGATCTTCCACATGGCCGGGCTCAATGTGCGCCTCGGCACGCTCGACGAGAAGATCACCCGGCCCACCGAGATCGCGCTGCCCGACGGCAGCACGCTCACGCTGGAGCCGCTGCTGCGCACGCGCGGTCGCCTCGGGCTGAAGAACTTCGATCCGTGCACGATCCTGCTCAACAACGACCTGTCGGCAGGCGTCCCGGCGGTGCTCGCGAACCTGCACGAACAGTACCTGCTGCCGCCGCTGCACGCCGGCTGGACGGTGCGGCGCAAGACCAAGCACTTCGCCGCCTACGAAGACCTGGCCAAGAAGTTCGCGAAGCTGCTCGGCATGGACCCGTGGCTGATCAACCCGATGTACGCGCGCTGCGGCGAGGTCGACTTCGGCGAGCGCCAGGGCGAGGAATGCCTGATGAGCCATGCCGAGGCGCTGCTCGGCAAGATCCGACGCAAGTACAAGGAATACGGCATCCAGGAAAAGCCGTTCGTGATTGTCAAGTCCGACGCCGGCAGCCACGGCATGGGCGTGCTGACGGTGCGCGACCCGAAGGACCTGCCCGATTTGATCCGGCGCACGCGCGAACGGCTCAGCATCGCGGGCGATGGCCCGGCCCGCCGCGACGTGATCCTGCAGGAGGGCGTGCCGACCTTCGAGCGCGTGAACGACGCCGTGGCCGAACCGGTGGTCTACATGATCGACCGCTACGTGGTGGGGGGCTTCTACCGCGTCAACGCCGGGCGCGGCATCGACGAGAACCTGAACGCCCCGGGCGCAAGCTACGTGCCGCTGGCGTTCGCCGAATCGAACCAGTTGCCGCGGCCGGGCGCCAAGCCGGGCGCGAGCGCGCCCAACCGCTTCTACATGTACGGCGTGATCGCGCGCCTGGCGATGGTGGCGGCCAGTTACGAGCTGGAGGCGACCGACCCGAACGCCGAGGTCTACGAGTAGGCCGGGTCGCGATGCGCGACCTCGGTTCCTGGCCGGTTGCTGCGCCGAAACATCACCTGAACCGGGGCTTGTCAGCGCCCCGGTGGGCGAGCGCAGAATCGCCTCCTTCCCGACCGACGCCCCTCGACCCACCGCGGGGCTTGCTTTTGTGAGCAAAAAACCCGGCACCTCCAACCTCGGTGCGCTGACCCTCGGTGCGCTCGGCGTCGTCTACGGCGACATCGGCACGAGCCCGTTGTACGTCATGAAGACCGTGTTCGCGCCGGCCAACGGGCTGACCATGAACCCGGCGAACCTGGTCGGCATCGTCTCGCTGATCTTCTGGTCGCTGATGGTGGTGGTCACGTTGAAATACGTCACGCTGATCATGCGTGCCGACAACCATGGCGAGGGCGGCATCATGGCCTTGCTCGCGCTCGCGGCGTCTTCAGTGACCGACCGCCCGAAACTGCGCCACGCGCTGCTGATGTGCGGCGTGTTCGGCGCCGCGCTGTTCTACGGCGACGGCGTCATCACCCCGGCGATTTCGGTGCTCTCGGCGGTCGAGGGGCTCGAGCTCGCCACGCCGGCGCTGGCGCCCTATGTCGTGGAGATCACGCTCGCGGTGCTGGTCGTGCTGTTCATGCTCCAAAAGCGCGGCACCGCGGGCATCGGCGCGGTGTTCGGGCCGGTGATGGTGGCCTGGTTCATCGTGCTCGCCGGCTCCGGCCTGGCGCACATGCTGCAGGCGCCGGCGATCCTGGCGGCCCTGAACCCGCTCGCGGGCCTGGAGTTCGCTTTGCAGCACCGCTGGCTCGCGTTCGTGGCGCTGGGCTCGGTCGTGCTCGCCTTGACCGGCGCGGAGGCCCTGTACGCCGACATGGGCCACTTCGGCGCCGGGCCCGTGCGGCTTTCGTGGTTCGCGTTCGTGTTGCCGGCATTGGCGCTCAACTATTTCGGCCAGGGTGCGCTGCTGCTGGCCCACCCGGATGCACTGGAGAACCCCTTCTTCCGCATGTTCCCGCAGTGGGCCCTGGTGCCGATGGTGATGCTCGCGACCGCGGCCACGGTCATCGCGTCGCAAGCGGTCATCTCGGGTGCTTTCTCGATGACCAAGCAGGCGATCCAGCTCGGCTTCCTGCCGCGCATGCGGATCATGCACACCTCCGTGAAGGAGATCGGCCAGATCTACGTGCCGGCGGTCAACGCGGCGCTGCTGGTCGCGGTGATCGCCGCGGTGATCGGCTTCCGGTCGTCGACCGCGCTCGGTGCGGCCTACGGCATCGCGGTGACCGGCACGATGATGATCACGACCTTCCTCACCTATTACGTGCTGCGCTTTGCGTGGAAATTCAGCCTCTGGCCGGCCCTGCTGGCCACCGGCTTCTTCATCGTGATCGACCTGACCTTCTTCAGCGCCAACTTGTTGAAGATCGTCGAGGGCGGGTGGTTCCCGCTGGCGATCGCAGGCATTGCCTTTGTCGGCATGGTGACCTGGGCGCGTGGCCGCGAACTGCTGTCGGCCAGCCTGCGTGCCGACGCGATCGAACTGCGGCCCTTCCTGAAGAGCGTGCTCGCCGACCCGCCGGTGCGCGTGCCCGGCACGGCCGTGTTCATGAACGGCGAGGCCGACCTCACTCCCACCGCCCTGCTGCACAACCTCAAGCACAACTACGTGCTCCACGAGACCAACCTGTTCGTCAAGGTGAACACGCTCGAGGTGCCGTGGGTGTCGTTCGCCGACCGGGCCCGGGCCGATTTGCTGTGCAAGGGCTGCTGGGCCGTGACGCTGAACTTCGGTTTCAAGAACGATGTCGACGTGCCGGCCGCGCTCGAGTTGCTGCAAGGCCGCGGCTTGGTTCTCGACCCGATGACGACGTCGTACTTCCTGTCGCGCTCCACGGTCGTGCCCACCCTGGGCACCGGCATGGCGCCATGGCGCGAGAAGCTCTACGCCAGCATGCACCGCAATGCGGCTTCGGCGGCGGACTTCCTGAACCTGCCGCCGAACCGGGTGGTCGAGCTGGGGGCGAAGGTCCAGATTTGAGCGCCTCGACATGCCCGCCCACCGTGGCGCCGGTGCCCGTCGCGTCGTCCAGCCGACCCCGGCGGCACGCTTGAGCACCCCCGCTTCGCCCACCCGGCGCGCCGCGACCGGACTCACGCTGGTCGCCGTCGGCGTCGTCTACGGCGACATCGGCACCAGCCCGCTCTACGCGTTGAAGCAGGCGTTTGCGCCCGGCCATGTGGCGCCCACCGTCGACAACATCTACGGTGTGCTGTCGCTGGTGTTCTGGACGCTCACCGTGGTGGTGTCTCTCAAGTACGTGGCGCTGATCCTGCGCGCCGACAACAACGGCGAGGGCGGCCTGCTGGCGCTGCTGGCGCTCGCCTCGCAGGCCGTCAAGGGCGACCCGGTGCTGCGCCGCCGGCTGCTGCTGCTGGGCCTGTTCGGCACCGCGGTGTTCTTCGGCGACGGCGTCATCACGCCGGCGATCACCGTGCTCGGTGCGATCGAGGGCCTGGAGGTGGCGGCGCCGGGCCTGCGCAGCTACGTCGTGCCGGTCAGCCTGGTGGTGCTGACGGTGCTGGCGCTCGTGCAGCGCCAGGGCACCCGCCGCATCGGCCGATACTTCGGCCCGGTCATGGTGGCCTGGTTCGCCACACTCGCGGTGCTGGGAATCGTGCACATCGCGGCCAACCCGGCGATCCTGTGGGCGCTCAGTCCGCACCACGCGCTGGCATTTCTGGTCGGCCAGCCGCGCGTGGCGTTCACCGCGCTGGGCGCCGTGGTGCTGTGCGTCACCGGCGCCGAGGCGCTGTACGCCGACCTGGGCCACTTCGGCAAGCGGCCCATCCGGCTGGCATGGTTCGGCCTGGCGATGCCGGCGCTGGTGCTCAACTATTTCGGCCAGGGCGCGATGCTGCTCGAGCATCCGGCCAAGGCCCGCAACCCGTTCTTCGAGATGGCGCCGGGCTGGGCGCTGTACCCGCTGATCGGGTTGGCGACCTGCGCCGCGGTGATCGCCTCGCAGGCGCTGATCACCGCGGCGTTCTCGGTCGCCCGGCAGGCGATCCAGCTCGGCTACCTGCCGCGCCTGCGCATCCTGCACACCTCGGTGCGCGAGTCCGGCCAGGTCTACCTGCCGTTCGTCAACTGGAGCCTGTACGTGTGCATCGTTCTCGCGGTGCTCGTCTTCGGCGGCACCGACCGGCTCGGCGCGGCCTACGGCATCGCGGTGACGATCGTGATGATGATGACCACGGTCATGACCTACTTTGTGATTCGCTACCGCTGGAAGCTGCCGTGGTGGCTGTGCCTCACGGCGACCGGCTTGTTCTTCGTGGTCGATCTGGGTTACTTCGCCGCCAACGTGGTCAAGTTGCACGACGGCGGCTGGTTCCCGCTGGCCATCGGCGCGGCGATGTTCGTGCTGATGACGACCTGGAAGCAGGGCCGCCGGCTGATGTCGGAGCGGCTGCGCGATGACGCCATCGAGCTGAAGGGTTTTCTCGAGGCCGTGTTCGCGAACCCGCCGGCGCGCGTGCCCGGCGTCGCGGTGTTCCTCGTCAGCGACCAGGGCACCACGCCGGCGGCGCTGCTGCACAACCTGAAGCACAACCAGGTGCTGCACCACACCAACCTGTTCGTCACCGTCAGGCACCACGAGGTGCCGTGGATCGCCGCCGAGCAGCGCTGCGAACTCGAGCCGCTCGGCCACGCCTGCTGGCAGGTCACGCTCAACTACGGCTTCAAGGACGACCCCGACGTGCCCGAGGCGCTGGCGCTGCTGCAGGGCCAGGGTTTCGTCGTCGACGAGATGAGCACCTCGTACTTCCTGTCGCGCGACATCGTGATCCCGACGATGGGCGGCGGCATGGCCGACTGGCGCGAGAAGCTGTTCGCCGGCATGCACCGCAACGCCGCCGCCGCCGCCGATTTTCTGAACCTGCCGACCAACCGGGTCGTGGAGATGGGCGCCAAGATCGAGATCTGAGCGCGCGCGATTGCGTCGCAGCCGCGCCGCGCGGGCGCTATCCTGCCGCGATGCGCGCCCGCTTCCGCGACGTTTCACTTTCGGCCGTCACCGCCGGTTTCGTCGCCGTGCTGGTGGGCTTCACCAGTTCGGTGGCGATCGTGTTCCAGGCCGCCACCGCGCTCGGCGCCACCACGGCGCAGATCGGCTCGTGGATGTGGGCGCTCGGCCTGGGCATGGGGCTGTGCACGCTGCTGCCATCGCTGTGGCTGCGCCAGCCGGTGATGGTGGCGTGGAGCACACCGGGCGCGGCGGTGCTGGCCACCGCCGGCATCGCCGGCGGCTTCGGCATGGCGCAGGCCACCGGCGCGTTCATCGTCTGCGCGCTGCTGATCACGCTGGTCGGCGCGACCGGCTGGTTCGAGCGCGTGCAGGGCCGCATCCCGATGCCGGTGGCCAGCGCGCTGCTCGCCGGGGTGCTCACGCGCTTCGGGCTCGACGCCTTCGTCGCGCTGCAGTCGGCCTTCACGCTGGTGCTGCTGATGCTCGCCGCGTACCTGCTCGGCCGCCGGCTCTGGGCGCGCTACGCGGTGCCGGGCGTGCTGCTCGTCGGCGTGGCCTATGCCGCCGCGACCGGCCAGCTGCATCTGGGCGGCGTGCAGTGGGGGCTGACGACGCCGGTGTTCACCGCGCCCGAGTTCACGTGGCGCGCCGCGGTGAGCCTGGCACTGCCGTTGTTCGTCGTGACGATGGCCTCGCAGAACCTGCCCGGCGTGGCCGCGATCCGCGCCTGCGGCTACACCCTGCCGATCTCCAGGATCGTCACGCTCACCGGTGTGGCCACGCTGGTGCTCGCGCCGTTCGGCGCCTTCGCGCTGAACCTGTCGGCGATCACCGCGGCGATCTGCATGGGCCGCGAGGCCCACCCCGACCCCGACAAGCGCTACATCGCCGCCGCGTCGTGCGGCGCGATCTACTGCGTGGTCGGCCTGTTCGGCGCGGCGGTGACGGGCGTGCTGAGCGCGTTCCCGCATGCGCTCGTGGTCGCGATCGCCGGCCTGGCGCTGCTCGGCAGCATCGGCGGCGGCCTGGCCATCGCGGTGCGCGACGACGCGCACCGCGAGGCCGCGCTGATCACCTTCCTGGTCACCCTCAGCGGGCTGAGCCTGGCCGGCATCGGCTCGGCCTTCTGGGGCGTGGTGGCCGGCGCGCTCGCGCTGTTTGTGCAACAGTGGCGGCCCCGCGCCACCGCCTGACGTGTAACCGAGGCCCGCCATGAAACTGCTGTTCGTCGCCGACCCGCTCGAGAGCTTCAAGACCTACAAGGACACCACCTACGCGATGATGCGCGAGGCCGCCGCGCGCGGCCACGAGCTGCTGGCCTGCGAGCCCGAGCACGTGAGCTGGCGGCGCGGCGCTCGGGTCAGCGCGCCGCTGCGCGCTTTCACGTTGACCGGCGACGCGCACGCCTGGTTCGCACCGCGCGGCGAGCAGGGCGTGGTGACGGCGCTCGCCGACGTGGACGCCGTCGTCATGCGCAAGGACCCGCCGTTCGACAGCGAGTACTTCTACGCCACGCACCTGCTCGGCCAGGCCGAGCGCGAAGGCGCACGCGTGTTCAACAGCCCGCGCGCGCTGCGCGACCACCCCGAAAAGCTCGCGATCCTCGAGTTTCCGCAGTTCATCGGGCCGACGCTGGTGACGCGCAGCGAATCGGAGATCAAGCACTTTCACGCCGAGCACCGCGACATCATCCTGAAGCCGCTCGACGGCATGGGCGGGATGGGCATCTTCCGCGTCGGCCCCGACGGCCTGAACCTGGGCAGCATCATCGAGACGCTGAACCAGGGCGGCGCGCAGACCGTGATGGTGCAGCGTTACCTGACCGAGATCGTCAAGGGCGACAAGCGCATCCTCGTGATCGGAGGCGAACCGGTGCCGTTCGCGCTGGCGCGCATCCCGCAAGGCAGCGAGATCCGCGGCAACCTGGCGGTCGGCGGCAAGGGCGTGGCCCAGCCGCTGAGCCCGCGCGACCGCGAGATTGCCGAAGCGATCGGCCCGGTGCTGAACCGCCGCGGTCTGCTGCTGGTCGGCCTGGACGTGATCGGCGACTGCCTGACCGAGATCAACGTCACCAGCCCGACCGGCTTCCAGGAGATCACCGAGCAGAGCGGCGTCGACGTCGCGGCGCGCTTCGTCGACGCGCTGGAGCGCGCGAGCCAGGCGCGTGCGGCGGGCGGCTGAGGCGGGCGGCGCCGGCGTCGGCAACAGGGGCAGCGCCCGGCCGACGCGACGCGACAACGCCGGGCAAGGGACAATCGGCCCATGGCCCTGCTCACCCTCACCAACGCCCACCTCGCTTTCGGCCACGTGGCCCTGCTCGACGGTACCGATTTTTCCCTGGAGGCCGGCGAGCGCGTCGCGCTGATCGGCCGCAACGGCACCGGCAAGTCCTCGCTGCTGAAGATCCTCGCCGGGCTGGACCGGCCCGACGACGGCGAGTTGCAGGTCCAGGGCGGCGTGCAGCGCTTCTATGTGCCGCAGGAGCCGCAGTTCGCCCCGGGGGCGACCGTGTTCGAGGCGGTCAGCGAGGGGCTGGCCGAAGTCAAGGCCCTGCGCGAGCGCTACGAGCGCCACGACCCGGCCGACGACCTGGACCAGGTGCAGACGCGCCTGGAAGCGCTGGACGGCTGGATGTGGGAGCGCCGCGTCGACGAAACCCTGCAGCGCCTGCACCTGAACGCCGAGGCGCGGGTGGACGCGCTGTCGGGCGGCACCAAGAAGCGGGTCGCGCTGGCCCAGGCGCTGGTGGCCAATCCCGACGTGCTGCTGCTCGACGAACCCACCAACCACCTGGACCTGGACGCGATCCAGTGGCTGGGCGAGCTGCTGGTGGGTTTTCGCGGCGCGCTGCTGCTGATCACCCACGACCGCGCCTTCCTCGACGTGGTGGCCACCCGCATCCTGGAGCTGGACCGCGGCCAGCTGCGCGGCTACCCCGGCAACTTCACCGCCTTCGAAGGCCTGAAGCAGCGCGAGCTGGAGAACGAGGCCCTGGCCAACGCCCGCTTCGACAAGCTGCTGGCGCAGGAAGAGGTGTGGATACGCAAGGGCGTGGAAGCCCGCCGCACCCGCAGCGTGGCCCGCGTGCAGCGCCTGCAGCAGCTGCGGGCCGAACGCGCCGCGCGGCGCGACCAGGTGGGCAAGGTGCGGCTGGAGATCGACCGCGGCAGCAACTCGGGCAAGCTGGTGGCAGAGCTGGACGACGTGAGCAAGGCCTACCCCGGCACCGGGCCGCTGGTGAGCCACTTCAGCACCACCATCCTGCGCGGCGACAAGATCGGCCTGGTGGGCCCCAACGGCGCTGGCAAGACCACGCTGCTGAAGATGATCCTGGGCCAGCTGCAGCCCGACAGCGGCACGATACGCACCGGCACCAACCAGACCATCGCCTACTTCGACCAGATGCGCGAGGTGCTGAACCCCGAGGCCACGCTGGCCGACACCATCAGCCCCGGCAGCGAGTGGATCGAGATCGGCAACCAGCGCAAGCACGTGATGAGCTACCTGGGCGATTTCCTGTTCGCCCCGGCGCGCGCCA
>JAGWTP010000064.1 GCA_028868895.1 Burkholderiales bacterium | reverse complement strand
CGACCTGCCCCGGCGCGAGCCGGGCTGGGTCCAGGAGTGGACCGATCAGGGCGTCTACCAGCGCCTGCGCGACGCCCGCATCGGCAAGCCGCGCTTCGTGCTGCACGACGGCCCGCCGTATGCCAACGGCACGCTGCATGTGGGCCACGCCGCCAACAAGATCCTCAAGGACATGATCGTCAAGGCGCGCCAGCTCGCCGGCTTCGATGCGCGCTACACGCCGGGCTGGGACTGCCACGGCCTGCCGATCGAGAACCAGATCGAGAAGACCTTCGGCCGCAACCTGAGCCGCGCCGAGGTGCAGGCGAAGAGCCGTGCCTACGCCACCGAGCAGATCGCGCAGCAGATGGCCGACTTCAAGCGCGTGGGTGTGCTCGGCGACTGGGACCACCCGTACCGCACGATGGACTTCGGCAACGAGGCCAACGAGATCCGCGCGCTCAAGCGCGTCATCGAGCGCGGCTTCGTCTACCGCGGGCTCAAGCCCGTGTACTGGTGCTTCGACTGCGGATCGTCGCTGGCCGAGTTCGAGATCGAGTACGCCGACAAGAAGTCGCAGACCGTGGACGTGGGCTTTCTCGCCGCCGAACCCGACCGGCTCGCCGCGGCGTTCGGATTGAACGCGCTCGCGAAAGACGCGTTCATCGTCATCTGGACCACGACCGCGTGGACGCTGCCGGCAAACCAGGCGCTCAACGTCGGGCCGCAGATCGACTACGCGCTGGTCGACACCGAACGCGGCCTGCTGGTGCTCGCCAGCGCGCTGGTGCAGAGCTGCCTCGTGCGCTACGGCCTCGAAGGCACGGTGCTCGCCACCGCCAAGGGCTCGCAACTCGCCGGCCTGCAGTTCCACCACCCGCTGGCCCACGTCGACCCCGGTTACGACCGGCTCGCCCCAGTTTATGTGGCCGACTACGCGACCGCCGACGACGGCACCGGCATCGTTCACTCGGCACCGGCCTACGGCATCGAGGACTTCAACTC
This sequence comes from Burkholderiales bacterium, assembly GCA_028868895.1. Lineage (GTDB taxonomy): Bacteria > Pseudomonadota > Gammaproteobacteria > Burkholderiales > Burkholderiaceae_C > LMDS01. The sequence continues at coordinate 20,954 of JAGWTP010000064.1, read as the reverse complement.
CTGCCGCGCCCACGGCCTGGCGGTGGACGACATCCTGAACCCGGTGCAGGGCAACGGCGCCTACGAACCCGCGCTGGCGCTGTTCGGCGGCATGAACATCTGGAAGGCCGCCCCCGTCATCACCGAGGCGCTGCGCGACGCCGGCCGGCTGTTCGCCACGTCGAGTATGGTGCACAGCTACCCGCACTGCTGGCGCCACAAGACACCGGTGATCTACCGCGCCGCGGCGCAGTGGTTCGTGCGCATGGACGCGGCGACGCCGGGCACCGCCGGCGTGTTCGCAACCGATGCGCCGACGCAGACGCTGCGCCAGACCGCGCTGGCCGCGATCGAGCAGACCCGCTTCTACCCCGAGAACGGCAAGGCGCGGCTGTACGACATGATCGCCAACCGGCCCGACTGGTGCATCAGCCGCCAGCGCAACTGGGGCGTGCCGCTGCCGTTCTTCCTGCACAAGGACAGCGGCGAGCTGCACCCCGACACGATGGCGCTGATCGACCGCGCCGCGGCGATCGTCGAGCAAGGCGGCGTCGAGGCGTGGTCGAAGCTGAGCGCCGAAGACGTGCTCGGCACGCAAGGTGCGCACTCGGCCGCGCACTACACCAAGAGCAACGACATCCTGGACGTCTGGTTCGACTCGGGCTCGACGTTCTTCCACGTGCTCAACGAGGCCTCGGGCAGCCACCCCGGCACCACCGGCGGCCCGGCCGACTCCGGTTTCCCGGAGGCCGACCTGTACCTCGAGGGCCACGACCAGCACCGCGGCTGGTTCCATTCGTCGCTGCTGATCGCCTGCGCGATGGAAGGCCACGCACCCTACCGCGGCCTGCTCACGCACGGCTTCACGGTCGACGGCTCGGGGCGCAAGATGAGCAAGAGCCTGGGCAACTTCATCTCGCTGCAGGACTCGACGAGCAAGCTCGGCGCCGAGATCGTCCGGCTGTGGTGCGCCGCCACCGACTACTCGGGCGACCTGGGCATCGACGCGAAGATCCTCGCCCGCGTCGTCGACTCGTACCGCCGCATCCGCAACACGCTGCGCTTCCTGCTCGCCAACACCAGCGACTTCGACGCCGCGCACGACGCCGTGCCGCTGGCCCAGCTGCTCGAGATCGACCGCTGGGCGCTGGCGCGCGCCGCGCAGTTGCAGCACGAGGTGCTGGCGCACTACGAGGTCTTCGAGTTCCACCCGGTGGTGGCCAAGCTGCAGGTGTTCTGCAGCGAAGACCTCGGCGCGTTCTACCTCGACGTGCTGAAGGACCGCCTGTACACGACCGCACCGAACAGCCTGGCGCGGCGCTCGGCGCAGACCGCGCTGTGGCACATCACGCACGCGATGCTGCGCTGGATGGCGCCATTCCTGAGCTTCACCGCCGAAGAAGCGTGGAAGGTGTTCGCGCCCGGCCGCAGCGCGTCGATCTTCGTCGAGACCTACAGCGACGTGAGCGCGTGGGGCGGCGACGAACTGCTCGCCAAGTGGGCGCGCATCCGCGCGATCCGCGACGTGGCCAACAAGGAGATCGAGGCCCTGCGCGCGGCCGGCCAGGTCGGCTCGTCACTGCAGGCGAACCTCGTGATCGGCGCCGACGCCGCCGACCACGCGCTGCTGGCGTCGCTCGGCGACGACCTGCGCTTCGTCACGATCACCTCGCAGGCGCGGCTTGCGCACGCCGACGAACTCGCGGTGACGGTGACACCGTCGGCCGCGACCAAGTGCGAGCGCTGCTGGCACTACCGCGACGATGTCGGCAGCGACGCGGCGCACCCGACGATCTGCGGCCGCTGCACCAGCAATTTGTACGGTGCCGGTGAGCAACGCGCGGTGGCATGAGCGCGCGCGCCGGCTCGACTCAAACCAGCGAGCGTTTCCCCGAGCGGCGCACGCGCAACATCATGAAAAGCAGCTGACGATGGCATTCAAGAAATCGGGCGGCTCGCTGCTGCCCTGGCTCGGCATCGCCGCGCTCGTCATCCTGGTGGACCAGTTCACCAAGGTGCTCGTCGTCGGCATGCTGCAGCTCGGCGACAGCCACCGCATCACGTCGTTCTTCAACATCGTGCGCGTGCACAACCTGGGCGCGGCGTTTTCGTTTCTTGCCGGCGCGGCCGGCTGGCAGCGTTGGCTCTTCATCGGCCTGGGGGCGCTGGCGGCGGTGTTCATCGTCTGGATGCTGCGCAGCCACGCCGGCCAGCGTCTGTTCAGCTGGGCGCTGGCGCTGATCCTCGGTGGCGCGGTGGGCAACGTGATCGACCGGCTGCTGCACGGCTACGTGGTCGACTTCATCCAGGTGCATTACCGCGGCGCGTACTTTCCGTCGTTCAACGTCGCCGACAGCGCGATCACGGTCGGTGCCGCGTGCCTGATCCTCGACGAGATCCTGCGCGTGCGCCGTTCGCGATGAGCGTGCAGCGGCTGGCCTGGTCGGCGTCGGCGTCGGCCGGTTGACCATCGTCGGGCCCGCCGTTTGATCAGCGGAGCAATCGCCGCGATGCGCCCACCCTGGTAGTTCGACGCGACGCCAAGACACCGGTCGACGCTCCGGTCCGACCGAATCGCCTCGCTCGTTGCCGAGTGCACCCGAAACGGCACGGTGACGAACCGCATCGACGTGCCGATGATCCCGGCGCCGCCATGGGCGCGCGCATCGCTCGTCGTGTTCGAGCCGGGTTCGACGGCATGTCCGGCTTCGAGGGATTCCTGCCGGCCTCGATCGACCCCCAAGCGTCGATCGTTCATCGACGCCAGGCTCGCAAACGGCGGTTCCACAGGTCGCAGGACGCGTGCCTGCTTCGTGTAGTATTGAGACGCGTTCGCATTGACAATGTTCAGAATCGATCGCGCGGCGACGCACCAGAGCGCGACCCTTCGACAACCGAAAGAAGTTCATGCCCTCACGACACGCGTCTGCCGTGCCTTCAAGGACGATCCTTGCCGCGAGCCTCGCGCTGGCCGCGAGCGGCGCTTTCGCTCAGACCGCCAGCGAGATCGACCTGGCACGCCGGATCGACCAACTCGCCGCCGAACTCGCCAGCGTCAAGGCGCAACTCGCACAGCTGCAGCGACAACCGTCCGCGCCGGCGCAGACCCTTCCCGCTGCAACGTTCGGATCGACGTCGCCTGCCACTCCGACCCACGCCGATGCAACACCGGCACCCGCTGCACCGGCGTCGCCGGTTGCGGCGCATTCGGAGCGAGACACGGTGCTCACCGGCTACGGCGAGATCAACTACAACCGACCGACCCGCGCCAGCCAGAATGCCCAGGCGGACGTGCGGCGTCTCGTGCTCGGTGTCGAACACCGTTTCGACGCCAGGACCAAGCTCGCCACCGAACTCGAGGTCGAGCACGCGGTGACGTCGTCCACGGACGCCGGCGAAGTCGCGATCGAGCAGGCCTACGTCGAGCACCAGCTCACGCCGACCTGGGCGCTGCGCGCCGGCCTGTTCCTGATGCCGGCGGGATTGCTCAACGAGAACCACGAACCGACCGCGTATTACGGCGTCGAACGCAACTTTGTCGAGACCGCGATCATCCCGACCACCTGGCGCGAAGGCGGCGCGCAGCTGGTCGGCAGCTTCGACAACGGCATCACGCTGCAAGGCGGCCTGAGCACCAGCTTCGACCTGACGAAATGGGACGCCGCCTCGGACAAGGGCAAAGACTCGCCGCTCGGTTCGATCCACCAGGAACTCGCGCTCGCGAAGAGCCACGACCTCGCCGTCTTCGGTGCGCTGAACTGGCGCGGTGTGCCGGGCCTGCTGCTCGGCGGCTCGTTGTTCACCGGCCAGGCAACCCAGGCGCAGGCGGTTGCCGCGGCGCGCATCACGCTGTGGGACCTGCACGCACGCTGGACACCCGGCCGCTGGGACCTGTCGGCCCTCTACAGCCGCGGCGCGATCTCGAACACGGCCGCCCTCAACGCAACGTTGGTGGGCAACCCGACGCTGATTCCCAAGGCGTTCGCCGGCTACTACCTGCAAGGTGCGTACAAGGTCTGGTCGAAGGCGGACTACGCACTCTCGCCGTTCGTGCGCTGGGAGCAGTTCAACACCGCAAGCGCGTATGCCGATCTCGGCCCGGGGCGCACACCCGAGGCCGCGCAGGCCGAACACGTCGTCACGCTGGGTTCGAACCTGCAGGTCGCGCAGGGCGTGGTCGTGAAGGCCGACTACCAGCGCTTCCGCCTGAACACCGGGCTGGACCGCGTCAACCTCGGCCTGGGCTGGAGCTTCTGATGCGGATCGTGCTCGCGCTTTCGGCGCTCGCGGTGGCGGCGGTGCCGACGAGCGCGTTCGCGGTCGACTACCTGAGCGCCGAGCAGGCCGCGCGTCTGATGTTCCCCGACGCCGATGCGTTCGAGACCCGCAGCGTCAGGCTCGACGCCGCGCAACTGCAGCAACTCGACGCGCAAGGTGTGCGCGCACGCTCGGCCACGTGGTCCGTGCGGGTGGCGCGGCGCGGCGGCGCCACGCTCGGTTTCGTCGTGACCGACGCGGTCGTCGGCAAGGTCGAACTGATCGACTATGCCGTGGGCATCGCGCTCGACGGCAGCGTCCGGCAGGTCGAGATCCTGTCGTACCGCGAGAGCCATGGTTTCGAGATCCGGCTGCCGGCATGGCGCCGGCAGTTCGTCGGCAAGGGTGGTACGTCGGCGATTCGGATCGGCGACGACATCGCCAACATCAGCGGCGCCACGCTGAGCTGCACGCACGTGACCGACGGGGTGCGCCGCATCGTCGCGGTGGTTGCACTCGCGCGGCAGGCCGGTGCGCTGTGATGAGCCCGCCCGGCCGCCCGAACGGCAAAATCATCGCAGTGCCAAGCGCGGAGGTCGCCCGATGAGCGCGGTCCAGGCCGAGGCACGCTGGCGGCGCCGCGCGCAGCCCCTGCTGGGCACGCTGGTGGAGATCGGCCTGCGTGCCGAAGTTGGCGCGGCGCACGCGACATCGGATGCGGCGATCGACGCGGCGTTCGATGCGGCGTTCGCAGCGGTGTGGGAGGCGCAGGCCTGCCTGTCGCGCTACGCCGCCGACAGCGATGTCGCGCGCTTTCACGCACTGCGCCGCGGTCAGGCGCTGCAGATGCGCCCGATCACCCGCGAGGTGCTCGACGCGGCCCAGCAGCTTCGCGCCGCCACCGACGGCGCGTTCGACATCAGCCTGGGCACAGCGCCGGACGGCTGGCGCTGCGTCGGCAATCAACTCCACAAGCTCAGCGACGCGGTGCGCCTGGATCTCGGCGGCATCGGCAAGGGCTGCGCGGTCGACCGCGCGGTGCATGCATTGATCGAACACGGCCGCGCAGCGGGCTGGGTCAACGCCGGCGGCGACCTGCGTGCGTTCGGCGATGCCGAGGTGCCGCTGCAACTGCGCGACGAGACCTCGGGTGGCGTGCGCCGGTTTGCAACGCTGCGCGACGGCGCGTTCGCGACCAGTCACTTCAGTCGCGGCAGTCGCTCCCAGGTCGCGAGCGGCGCATCGGCCCGACCGGTCTGCGCCCACGTCAGCGTGGCCGCGCCGCGGTGCCTGTGGGCCGACGCGCTGACCAAGGTGGTGGCAATCAGCGGCGACGCGTCGCACCCGCTGCTGGCTCGCCACGGCGCCCTCGCCTGGCTGCACTGAACGCACATGACCCGCACCCACGCCGATTCGCGCACACCCTCGCAGGCGAACCCGCTCGGGCACTCGCTCGCGCATCCGCTCCCGCACCGCGCAGCGCGCCACCCGGTCCACCGCCTCGTGCGCTGGCAGCGCATCGGGCTGTACGTCACCGGCGCACTGCTCGTTCTGACCGGCGCGGCGTGGCTGGCCGTGCACTACAGCATCGGTGCCGGCGCCGGCGAGTTGCCGCACCCGCTGGAGACCTGGAGCCTGCGCCTGCACGGCCTGGCGGCGATGGCCGGACTGTTCGTGCTCGGCCTGCTGGCCGCGGCGCACATCCCGCAAGGCTGGCGCCTGAGCCACCGGCGACGTTGGGCCGCCCAGCGTCGCTCGGGCGTGCTGTTGTGCGCTGGCGGCGCGGTGCTCGCGACGACCGGCTACCTGCTGTACTACTTTGCGCCCGAGACCGTGCGGCCCGCGCTCGGCTGGGCCCACGCGATCGTCGGGCTGGCCACCGCAGGGCTGGTCGCGCGCCACCGGCGCGGCGCTTGATCTGCGTCAGTGCCGCAGGTGCTCGCGCCGCCAACAACCACCCGAGCGCAGCGCCGCTTCGCGCAAATGCGATAGACTCTCATTTGCATATAGCACCTGAACGTCTGCCCTTCACCCGAGTGCCTCGTCAATCATGCTGCTGAATGAACTGCCCAACGGCGCGCTCGCAACGGTGCTGCGCGTGGTGGCGGCGTCCACCGACGTCGATGCGGTCGCGCTGCGCCGGCTCGGCGAAATCGGCTTCATTCCCGGCGAGCCGGTGCAGCTGCTGCGCCGCGGCCCCGGCGGGCGCGAGCCGCTGGCGGTGCTGATCGGCGACACGCTGTTCGGGCTGCGCCTGCTCGAGGCGCAGTGCGTCGAAGTGCAAGCCGCCTGAGGAGAGCATGGCGCAGACCCTGAATCCGGCGATGGCCGACGCGCCCTGGAGCGTGGCACTGGTCGGCAACCCGAACTGCGGAAAGACGGCGCTGTTCAACTTGCTCACCGGTGCGCGCCAGAAGGTCGCCAACTATGCGGGCGTGACAGTCGAGCGCAAGGTCGGCACGACCCGGCTGCGCGATGGCCGCAGCGTCTCGGTGATCGACCTGCCCGGCGCCTACAGCCTGACGCCGGCCACGCCCGACGAACAGGTCACTCTCGAAGTGATCGAGGGACGGCGCCGTGGTGAAGACGCGCCCGACGCGATCATCGCGGTCGTCGATGCGACGAATCTGCGCATGAACCTGCGCCTCGTGCTGGAACTCAGGCGCCTGGGCCGGCCGATGATGGTCGCGCTGAACATGGCCGACATGGCGCGCGCGCAGGGCCTGAACATCGACGTCGAGAAGCTCGCGGCCGAACTCGGCTGCCCGGTGGTCGAGACCGTCGCCGTGAAGCACGACGGGCACGTGCGGTTGCTCGCGCTGATGGAGCGCGCGTTCGGTGCCGCGCAGCCCGCGCCCGGCAGCCCGAGCGCCGCGTTCACGCCGAGTTCGTCCACCGATCTGCAGCGCGAAGTGCGTCGCATCCTGGCCGTCGTCGAACCCGGCCTGGCCCTGAACGCCGTCCATGCCAAGCGCTTTCATCACCGCCTCGACGGCGTCGTGATGCACCCGGTGTGGGGCCTGGGGCTGCTGGCGATCGTGCTGTTCCTGATCTTCCAGGCGGTGTTCTCGTGGGCCAACGTGCCGATGGACGCGATCAAGGCGGCAATGGCCGGTGTGGGTCAATGGATCACGTCGCACATGGCGGCCGGGGCGCTGCGCAGCCTGCTCGTCGACGGCGTGATCGCCGGCGTGGGCGGCGTGGTCGTGTTCCTGCCGCAGATCCTGATCCTGTTCTTCTTCATCCTGGTTCTCGAGGACTCGGGCTACCTGCCGCGCGCGGCGTTCCTGCTCGACAACCTGATGGGCAAGGTGGGTCTGTCGGGGCGGGCGTTCATCCCGCTGCTGTCGAGCTTCGCCTGCGCGATCCCGGGCATCATGGCCACGCGCACGATCGCCAACTGGAAGGACCGGCTGGCCACGATCATGATCGCGCCGCTGATGACCTGCTCGGCGCGGCTGCCGGTGTATGCGCTGCTGATCGGCGCGTTCGTGCCGAACCGCAGCATCGGCATGTTCAACCTGCGCGGTCTGACGCTGTTCGGGCTGTATGTGGCCGGCGTCGTCGCGGCGATGCTGGTCGCCTGGGTGTTCAAGCGCGTCTGGATCAAGAGCCGCTACCAGCCGCTGATGCTCGAGTTGCCGCCGTACCGCATGCCGGGGCTGCGCAACCTGGCGCTGGGCTTGCTGGAACGCGCGCACATCTTCCTGGCGCGCGTGGGCGGCATCATCTTTGCGCTGATGGTGATCCTGTGGTTCCTGTCCAGCTACCCGAAGCCCCCGGTGGGCTGGGACGTGACGCAAGGCCCGGCGATCCAGTACAGCGTCGCCGGCTGGCTCGGCCAGGCGCTGCAGCACGTGTTCGCGCCGATCGGCTTCAACTGGCAGATCTCGATCGCCCTGGTGCCGGGGCTGGCGGCGCGCGAGGTGGCGGTGGCTGCACTGGGCACGGTGTATTCGATGTCGGCCGCCGGCAGCCAGGTCGCCGATGCGCTGTCGCCGGTGATCGCCAAGGGCTGGTCGCTCGCCACCGCGTACTCGCTGCTGGCCTGGTACGTGTTCGCGCCGCAGTGCATCTCGACGCTCGCGGTGGTCAGGCGCGAGACCAACAGCTGGCGCTATCCGCTGTTGATGGCGGCGTACCTGTTCGCGCTCGCGTACCTGGCGGCATTCGCGACCTATCGCATCACGCTCTTGCTCGCCGGCTGACACCGTGGACACGCTGCAGAACCTGATCGTCGCGTTGCTGGTGCCGGGTTGCGCCGGCTACGCCGCCTGGAAGCTGATGCCCTCGGCCGCACGCCGCGCACTGGCCGCCGCGCTGCTGCGCAGGGGCAGCTTGCCACGGCCGATCGAGGCGCGCCTGCGTCGGGCCGCGCAGGCAACATCGGGCTGCGGTTGCGACGGCTGCGACCACGCGCCGAAGACGCCGGCCGCGAAGGAGCCCGGGCCGCAACCGATCCGGTTTCACCCGCGCGCGCGGGATTGAGCCGACGCGCTACGCCGGGTCGGCGGCGTCGAGCGCCGCCATCGACCTGTCGCCCAGGCCCATCGGCAGCGGGAAGTGGACCTTCTCCTCGACGCCGGGAATGCTGCGCACCGTGACCGCGCCGAACGCGCGCAGGCGCGCGATCACCTCGCGCACCAGGATCTCGGGCGCCGACGCGCCGGCGGTCAGCCCGACGCTGCGTTTGCCCTCGAACCACTCGGGCTTCAGGTCGTCCGGCGTATCGACCATGTACGCGTCGGTCCCGAGCCGCTGCGCGAGTTCGCGCAGCCGGTTGCTGTTGGAGCTGGTCGGGCTGCCGACGACGATCAGGATGTCGACGGTCGGTGCCAGCACCTTTACGGCGTCCTGGCGGTTCTGGGTGGCGTAGCAGATGTCCTGCTGCTTCGGTTGGCGCACCTTCGGGAAGCGCCGCCTGACCGCCGCAAGGATCTCCGCCGCGTCGTCCACCGACAGCGTGGTCTGCGTGACCACCGCCAGCTTGTCCGATTGCGCGACCTGCACGCGCGCCACATCGGCCACGTCTTCGACCAGGTAGATGCCTTCGGTGAGCTGCCCCATCGTGCCCTCGACCTCGGGGTGGCCCTTGTGGCCGATCATGATGAAGTCATAGCCGGCCTTGTGCAGCTTGGCCACTTCCATGTGGACCTTGGTCACCAGCGGGCAGGTCGCATCGAAGACGCTGAAGCCGCGCTGCGCCGCCTCGACACGCACCGCCTGCGAGACGCCGTGGGCGCTGAACACCAGCGTGGCGCCGGGCGGCACCTCGGCCAGGTCCTCGATGAAGATCGCGCCGCGCGCCTTCAGGTCGTTGACCACGTAGGTGTTGTGCACGATCTCGTGGCGCACGTAGATCGGCGCGCCGAACTTCTTCAGCGCGCGCTCGACGATCTCGATCGCGCGATCCACCCCGGCGCAAAAGCCGCGCGGCTCGGCCAGCACGATCTCTTCGACGAAGGCGTTCATCACAACACCCCGATCAGCTGCACTTCGAAGGTCACGGCGCGGCCGGCGAGCGGGTGGTTGAAGTCGAAGACGAGCACCTCGCCGTCGATCTCGCGCACCGTGCCGGCATAGCTGCCCTGGCCGTCGGGCGTGGGGAACTGCACCACGTCGCCGACGCTGTAGCGTTCGTCCGGGTCGCCCAGTTCGTTCAGCAACGAGCGCTTCAAACGTTGCAGCAACTCCGGGTTGCGCGGGCCGAAGGCCTCGTCGGCGCCGAGATCGAACGACATGTGCGCGCCTTCGGCCAGGCCGAGCAGGCGTGCCTCGATCGCCGGCGCGAGCTCGCCGGTGCCCAACGACAAGGTGGCCGGCTTGTCGTCGAAGGTGTTGACGAGGTCGGTCCCGTCGGGCCCCGAGAGGCGGTAATGCAGGGTCAGAAACGATCCCGGTCGGACGTGGTTCAAGGGCGAATCCTGTTGCGGCATGGCTGCCGATAGACTGGGGCGATTTTACGAGCCGCCGAAATGCCCTTCGGTCGAACCCGCCATGCCGCTCAAGGACATCCCCGCGGACGCCCGCCCGCGCGAGAAACTGCTCGCCCGCGGCGCGGCAACACTCGCCGACGCCGAGCTGATCGCGTTGCTGCTGCGCACCGGCCTGAAAGGCATCTCGGTGCTGCAGCTTGCGCAGCAGCTGCTCGACCATTTCGGCGGCATCTCCGGCCTGCTGCACGCGCAGGCGGTCGACCTGAAGCGGATCAAGGGCCTGGGGCCAGCCAAGCGCGCCGAGATCGCCGCGGTGATCGAGATCGCGCGCCGCGCGCTGGTGCGCGAGCTCGCCGAGCAGCCGGTGTTCGACGCGCCGATCAAGGTCAAGAGCTACGTCCAGCTGCAGATCGGCGGGCGCGGCTTCGAGGTCTTCGCGGTGCTGTTTCTGGATGCGCAGAGCCGGCTCCTCAAGCTCGAGGAGATGTTCCGCGGCACGCTCACGCAGACCAGCGTCTACCCGCGCGAGGTGGTCAAGCGCGCGCTCGAACTGCACGCCGCAGCGGTGATCCTGGCCCACAACCACCCGTCGGGCGCGGCCGAACCCTCGCGCGCCGACGAGTACCTGACGCAGACACTCAAGAGCGCACTGCAGCTGGTCGACGTGCGCGTGCTCGATCACCTGGTGGTCGGCCACAACGAGGTGATCTCGTTCGCCGAGCGCGGCCTGCTGTGAGGAGTTTTCGATGAAGGCCCGCCACCTGAGCGAACTCGGCGCGCTCAAGAAGTCGCTGCAGCAGGCCCGGCATCTGGCCGCGGAGGCGGCCGAGCGCGAGCGCCAGCAGCACGCCCGTGAACGCGAGCGCCATGCGCGCGAACAGCGCGAGCGCAACCTGTTCGCGGTGACGGTCGGCCCGGTCGTGCCACTGCGCGAGATTGCGCTTGCCCCGCACCGAGCCCGACCGCCGGCCACCGCACGCCAGCGCGAGCGCGACGAAGCCGCCGTGATGCTCGAGGCGATCTCCGACGAGTTCGACGTCGAGTCGCTGCTCGACACCGACGATGCGCTGTCGTACCGGCGTGCCGGCATCGGACCTGAGGTCGTGCGCAAGCTGCGCCGTGGCGTGTGGGCGATCCAGGCCCAGCTCGACCTGCACGGCGCGCGCCGCGACGAAGCGCGCGAACGGCTCGGCCGGTTCGTTCAGGACGCCCGGCGCGCCGGCCTGCGCTGCGTGCGCGTGATCCACGGCAAGGGCAACGGCTCACCGGGGCGCGAGCCGGTGCTCAAGGGCAAGGTCCAGAGCTGGCTGGTGCAAAAGAAAGAGGTGATCGCCTTCACGCAGGCGCGCGCCAGCGACGGCGGCACCGGCGCGCTACTGGTGCTGCTTGCCCCGACGACGGCTCGGCCGGTGCGGCGCGATCCGAAACTTGGCTAATCGGCGCGGCGGTTGCGCATCCAGTCGGCCGTGGCGAAGAACGATTCGCCCAGCCGCTGCGCGAGTTGCGGTTCGAACTGCAGCTCGGTCATCGCCTGGTGCATGCAGGCGAGCCATTGGTCGCGCTCGCGCACACCGATGCTGAACGGCAGATGGCGCGCGCGCAGCATCGGGTGGCCGACACGATCGGTGTAGTGCTGCGGACCACCAAGCCAGCCGCACAGGAACCAGAACAGCTTGTCGCGCGAAGCGTCGAGCGTGGTCGGGTGCAGCGCACGCAACGCCGCAAAGGCCGGATCCAGATCCATCAGGTCGTAGAACCTGTCGACGAGCGCGCGCACCGCCGGTTCACCGCCGAGCCGATCGAATGCGCTGACGGCGTTCGCGTCGCTGGGCTCGCCGCTCATGGCGCCACCTTCGCGGCGATCGCCTCGACCGCACGGGCCGCCGCGCAGCCGGGCATCGATTCGAGCAGCAGTTGACGCTTTTGCACCGCCTCGCGCACCGATGGGTCGAGCGGAACCTCACCGAGCAATTGCAACATCGGCGCCACGCCGCCCTCGGGCAGCAGGGCCGGCACGAACCGGTCGACGACGAGCTGGAGCTGGTTGCGCATGGCGCGCGCTTCGCCGCTGCGCCCGACCTGGTTCACGACGATCCTGATCTCGCGGCGCTGCTGCTGCGTTGCCAGCACCTTGATCGTGGCGTAGGCGTCGGTCATCGAGGTCGGCTCGGGAGTGACGAGCACGAGCACCTCGTCGGCCAGCGACACGGCGTAGAGCACTACGTCGGAGATGCCCGCGCCGGTGTCGAGCAGGATGTGGTCGTAGCGTGGCGCCAGAGTGTCGATGATGCGCAGCAACTGCTCGCGCACCTCGGCGGTAAGGCGCGAATACTCGACCAGCCCGGACCCCGCCAGAAGCACCGAGAAGCCGCCGGGCGCGGGCAGGATCGCGTCTTCGAGCTGGACCTTGCCGGTGAACACGTCGTGCAACGTGACCTTGGGGTGCAGGTTCAGCACGACATCGAGGTTGGCCAGGCCGAGGTCGGCGTCGAGCACCAGCACCCGCTGGCCGCGCCGCGCCAGCGCAGCGGCCAAGTTGGCCGACAAGAAGGTCTTGCCCACGCCGCCCTTGCCGCTGGTCAGCGCCAGGATGCGCGCGCGGCGCCCGACCGTTGCGGCGCGTTGCGGCATGGGGGTGTCAGCCGAGGCCGTCGTGTTCATTCGAAATCCTGGAACTGCGAGGTGCCGAACAGCAGGCCCTTTTCTTCGGCACTGACGAGCGAGACGACCGGCTCCTCGAGGCAGGCGCGGTTGCGGCCCTCGCTCTTGGCGCGGTAGAGCTGCTGGTCGGCACGCTCGATCCACAGCGGCGCACTGGATCGCACCCACTGCGGCGCGAACGCGCCACCGATGCTGACGGTCACATGAACCTGCTGGCCCGGCGTGATCGCGATCGCGCGGCCCTGCACCTTCAGGCGCACGCGCTCGGCCACGGTCAGGCCGAACGACGGTGGGCAGTTGGGCAGGATCATCGCGAACTCTTCACCGCCCACGCGCGCCAGCGTGTCCATCGGCCGGATGCAGTCGTGCAGAACCTGCGCAATGGCCTTGAGCACCAGGTCACCGGCGGGGTGGCCGTGGCCATCGTTGATCTTCTTGAAGTGGTCGATGTCGATCATCAGCACCAGCGCGGGTTCGCCTGCACGCGCCACGCGATCGATCTCGCTGGCCAGCGCGAGCTCGAACTGGCGGCGGTTGGCCAGCCCGGTGAGCGGGTCGCGGCTGGAGAGCTCGCACAGCGCGTCGATCACCGCCTGCATCCAGACGACCCGGTCGACCCGGTCGCGATCGGGCAGCACGTGGCCCGATTGCTGCAGCAACTGCATCGCAGGGGCCAGCCGCAGCACCGAGGCATCGACGGGCGCTTGTTCGGTCTTGTCGTGCACGTGCGGGTGATGGCGTGGCAAAGAGGGGAATGCGCGAACGAGTCTAGCAGCGGGCCGCGTTGCGAAGGCGGACGAAATGGCGGGCGAAGCCGGCCCAATTCAAGGCAGGAAGAGGCTCTGCAGGTCGCTCAGGAAGTCGAAGCCGCGTTCGGTCGGCCAGGCGCGCACGAAGTCGCGCGCGAGCAGGCCCTGCCGTTCGGCAGCGTCCAGGCCGTCTTGCAGGGCGGTGAGCGACAGTCCGGTGCGCTCGCTGAACCGCGCGAGTTCGAAGCCGTCCTTGAGGCGCGTCGCGTTGAGCATGAACTCGAACGGCAACTGCTCGCGCGCCACCTCCTCGTCGTGCGCCACGCCGTGGCCGGCCAGGGCCTGCGCCATGTATCGGTCCGGCTCGCGAAAGCGCGTCTGGCGCACCACGCGGTGCGGGAACGACAGCTTGCTGTGCGCGCCGGCGCCGATGCCCAGGTAGTCACCGAACTGCCAATAGTTCACGTTGTGCGCGCAGCGCTGGCCGGGGCGTGCAAAGGCCGAGACCTCGTAGCGCTCCATCCCGGCCGCTTGGGTGCGCGCGCTGATCAGGTCGAGCATCTCGAACGCGGTGTCGTCGTCGGGCAAGGCGTTCGCGCCCGCGGGCGGAAACTTCGCGAACACCGTGTTGGGTTCCAGCGTCAGGTGGTAAACCGACAGATGCGGTGGCTCGAAGGCCAGCGCCTGCGCCAGGTCGGCGTCGAACTCGGCCAGCGTCTGGCCGGGCAAGGCGTACATCAGGTCGAGGTTGTAGGTGTCGAATGCGTCGCGCGCTTCCTCGACGGCGGCGCGCGCCTGCGCGGCGTCGTGCACGCGCCCGAGCAGCGCGAGCTTGCGGTCGTCGAAGCTTTGCACGCCGACCGACAGCCGCGTGACCCCGGCGGCCCGGTAGCCGCGAAAGCGATCGCGCTCGAAGGTGCCGGGGTTGGCTTCGAGCGTGATCTCGCAGCCGGCGTCGAGCGGCACGCGCGCGCGGATGTCGGCGATCATCCGGTCGATCGACGCGGGTGCGAACAGGCTGGGGGTGCCACCGCCGATGAAGACCGTGTGCACGCGCCGGCCCCAGATGAAAGGCAGCGCGGCCTCGAGGTCGGCGCACAGCGCGTCGAGGTAGCGGGCCTCGGGCAGCGCGGCGCGCGGCTCGTGCGCCGGGCCTTTGAACTCGTGCGAATTGAAGTCGCAGTACGGGCACTTCTTCAGGCACCACGGCAGGTGCACATACAGCGACAACGGCGGCAATGCGGCCAGCGACACGGTTCCGGGGCGCGTGTAGCGCGCCAGGCGTTCGGCCGGTGACTCGGCCGCGACGGTCGGCAGTTCGCCGGCGGTTGCGGGCCGGATCGGGATGTCAGCCAAGGTGCCAGGCCTCGCGCATCAGCTGCAGCATCTGCGTGGCCGCGATCGCGCGGTGGCTGTGGCTGTTCTTTACCGCGACGCCCAGCTCGGCCACCGTGCAACCGAGCGCGGCGATGTACATCAGTGGGTCGTAGCCGAACCCGCCCACGCCGCGGGGCGACGGCAGGATCTCGCCGAACCAGCGCCCGACCGCGACCAGCGGCTCGGGGTCGTCGGCCGAGCGCACCGCCACCAGCGTGCTGACGAAGCGCGCACGACGATCGCTCGCACCGTGCAGCCGCTCGATCAGCAGCGCGTTGTTGGCCGCGTCCTGCAGCGCGCGTCGCGTCTCGCGCGCGGCACCGGCGGCCTTGGCGGCACCGGGCAGGTCGATGGGCGCGTAGTGCGCCGAGATCACCCCCGGCGCGCCACCGAGCGCGTCGACACACAGGCCGGAGTCGTCGGCGATGGCCGCGCCGCCGGCGTGGTGCGCGGCGTGACGCGCCTTGGCCAGCGCGTTCTCGATGAAGGTGGCATGCGGCTCGTCGGCCTCGGTGATGCCGAGCGACCCCTGCGCCACGAGCGCCACCGCGGCCGGCGCGAGCAGTGTGCGCAACTCGGCGAGTTTTTTCGGGTTGTTGGACGCCAGGACGAGCCGCACGGCGCGCGCCCCGGTCAAAGCCTGAGCGCGCGGCGCTGCGCCGCGATCAGCGTGCGGATGCCCTGGTCGGCCAGGCCGAGCAGCGCGTTCATCTCGTCGCGCGAGAACGCCGCGCCTTCGGCGGTGCCCTGCACTTCGACGAAGCCACCGGCGTCGGTCATGACCACGTTCATGTCGGTGTCGCACGCCGAGTCTTCGGTGTATTCGAGGTCGAGCAGCGGCGTGCCCCGCACGATGCCGACCGAGACCGCCGCGACGAAGCCGCGGATCGGCGAGGCGCCGAGCTTGCCCTGCGCGCGCAGCCAGCTGACCGCGTCGAAGGCTGCGACGAACGCTCCGGTGATCGCCGCGGTGCGCGTGCCGCCGTCGGCCTGGAGCACGTCGCAGTCGAGCGAGATCGTGCGTTCGCCCAGGGCCTTCAGGTCGAACACGCAGCGCATGGATCGGCCGATCAGGCGCTGGATCTCCTGCGTGCGCCCGCTTTGCTTGCCGCGTGCGGCCTCGCGGTCGCTGCGCGTGTGGGTGGCGCGCGGCAGCATGCCGTATTCGGCCGTGACCCACCCCTCGCCGCTGCCGCGCTTGTGCGGCGGCACCTTGTCTTCGACCGACGCGGTGCACAGCACCTTGGTGTGGCCGAACTCGACCAGCACCGATCCTTCGGCGTGCTTGGTGTAGTTGCGGGTGAGGGTGATCGGGCGCAGGGCGTCCGGCGCGCGATTTTCAGATCGTAGGAATGTCATGGCGCGTATTGTCCACGCGCCGCGCCCAACCGCCGTGCCTGGCGAAGCTCAACCCTTGCGCTGCTGCGACGAGCGTCGGATGGCCTCGTTGATCTCGCGGATCGAGCGCTCGATCTCGGCGTCGTCGAGTTCGTCGGGCGCGTCGGCGCCGAGCACGCTGGCCTGGATGGTCGACGCAAACACCTCTTCGCCGAGCTGCTGGGTCGAGATGCCGGTGGTGCTGTCGTTGTCTTCGGCCGACTCCCATTCGAGCGCGAGCACCGAGACGTTGTCGCTCTTCGGCCCGCCATTGCGCAGCGCCTGCTCGACCAGTTCGGGCACCGCGTCGGACAGGGCATGGCGGGCAAGCTGCTCGGTGATGACCGCGTCGTCGACGGTGCCCCACAGGCCGTCGGAGCACAGCAGCAGGCGGTCACCGGTTTGCAGCAGCAGCGGGCCGACGGTGTCGATCACCGGCTTGCCGGGGCTGCCCAGGCAGGTGAAGAGCACGTTGCGGTTGTAGCGGTCGTTCATCGGCACGACCTGGCTCATCGTCTGTTGCAGTTCGGAGTACGAGTGATCGCGCGTGCGTGCGACCAGCTTGTCGCCGCGCACCAGGTACAGCCGCGAGTCGCCACAGTGGGCCCAGTACGCCGCGTTGCCCTGCAGCAAGCAGGCGACGATGGTGGTGCGCGGCGTGTCGATCAGGGCCTTTTGCGTGGCGTAGCGCAGCAGCTGGTGGTGACCGGCGATGACGGCTTCTTGCAGGAAGCGCAGCGGGTCGGGCAGCGTGGGCTTGCAGTCGCGCTGGAACATCGCGGCGAGCGTCTGCAGTGCGAGTTGCGAAGCGACCTCGCCTTCCGGGTGGCCGCCCATGCCATCGGCCAGGGCGAACAGGCCCGCATCGCGCGTGTAGCAATAGCCCATGCGGTCTTCGTTCTTCTCGCGGCCGCCGCGACGGCTGACCTGGTACACGGAAAAGCGCATGGGTGATCTCTTGCGGCGACGGCGCCCGGCCTCAGGCCTTGGCGCCGGTGGTGAGGTTTTCGAGCTGCAGCTTCAGGCGTTCGCTGAAGCTGAGCTTGGTGTAGCGCCGTTCGGTCTCGCGCGCCAGTTCCTTCTGCAACGCAAAAACGCTTTGCGGGCGCGACAGCGGGTCGAGCGACATGCACCACTCGGTCACTTCGATCAGGTTGTCGGAGTACACATTGCGCAGCCGCGACAGGCTCAGCGCGAGGCGGTCTTTCTCGATGCGCTGAGGCGCGTCGTTGGGCGGGTAGCCCTGCATGCAGGCGTAGATGCAGGCACCGATAGCGTAGATGTCGGTCCAGGGCCCGAGCGTGCCGTCGCGGCGGTACATCTCGGGCGCGGCGAAGCCGGGCGTGTACATCGGGCGAATGAAGTTGCCCTCTTTGCTCAGCACCTCGCGCGCCGCGCCGAAGTCCAGCAGCACCGCCTTGTTCTCGTTGGTGATGAAGATGTTGGCCGGCTTGATGTCCAGGTGCAGCATCTTGTGCTGGTGCACGATGCGCAAGCCGCGCAGGATCTCGTCGAACAGGCTGCGGATCGTGCTCTCGCGGAACACCTTGTCACGTTTGAGGTCGCGTGCGGTGACGATGAAATCCTGCAGCGTGTCGCCCTGCAGGTAGTTCATCACCATGTAGACGGTTTCGTTCTCGCGGAAGAAGTTCAGCACCGAGACCACGCTCGGGTGGCTGATCTGCGCAAGCGAGCGGCCCTCTTCGAAGAAGCTCTTCAAGCCCAGGCGGTACAGCGGCTGCTTCTCGGGCTTGACGCGCGGCGTGAGCTCGCCGGGCGAGCGTTCGGCCAGCGACGACGGCAGGTATTCCTTCAGCGCAACCAGGTGCCGGTCAGGGTCTTCACACAGGTACACGACACCGAAGCCGCCGGCGGCCAGCTTCTTGATGACCTGGTACCCACCCACCACGGTGCCGGACGGCAATGGGGCGGGTTTGGGCTTTGACATAATCCGATTTTGATGGGGTAAACAGCTCATGGCAGTCTACAGCATGACCGGCTACGCGACGGCCACCGCGGGCCCCGCGTCCACCCATGAAACGACGGCCTCTGCCGACAATTTGGCACCCCGGCCGCCAGCCTCCACAGCCACCAGCGTCAGTGTCGAGTTGCGGTCGGTCAACGGGCGTTTCCTGGACCTCGGATTTCGACTTCCGGACGAATTCCGATCGCTGGAGCCCGCGCTGCGCGACTTGCTTTCGGCCGCGTTCCGGCGCGGCAAGATCGAACTGCGGGTGAATACCCGCGTCGATACCGAAACGAGTTGGCCGCAACCGCAAACCGAACAGCTGAACCGGCTGGTGCGCCTGGAAAGCACGGTCCAGGGCTGGATGCCGAAGGCGCAGGCGCTGTCGGTGCACGAGATCCTGCAGTGGTGCAGGGGCAGCGCCGCGGCCGACAAGCTCGACGAGGTGGCGCTCGAGGCCGCAAAGCGCTGCATCGCAGGCCTGCGCGACGCCCGCGCCCGCGAGGGGGAGCGGCTGGTGGCGGTGCTGATGGAGCGCGTGGACCGGCTGCGCGAACTGGCGCTGCAGGCCGAGCCGCTGGTGCCCGCCGTGGTCAAGCGCCAGCAGCAGCGTTTCCTCGAACGCTGGACCGAGGCCCTCGAAGCCACCGGCGCCGCGCAGACGGTCTCGCGCGAGGCGCTGCAGGAGCGCGCGCTCAACGAGGCCGCTGCCTATTCGATCCGCATCGACGTCGCCGAAGAACTCGCCCGCCTGCGCTCGCACCTCGACGAGATCGCCCGGCTGCTCAAGGCCGGCGGCGAGGTCGGCAAGCGGCTCGACTTCCTGATCCAGGAGTTGCTGCGCGAAGCCAACACCCTGGGCTCGAAGGCCTCGGCGCTCGAACTGACCAACATCTCGGTCGAGATGAAGGTCGCCATCGAGCAATTGCGCGAGCAGGTGCAAAACATCGAGTAGCACCACCCGCGCATCGCCGACTGCCCGCGCTCGTCCTGACTTGATGCAGGTAGCATCTTCGGCATGCAAACGCGCCCGATTCAACGGCATGACGGTCTCGGCCGGCTGGCAGCACGCGATGCGGTGGCACGGCTTGGCCGCTGAGGATCCGACGGCATGCCCACACCTGACCCGCTGCCGGGCGAGCGCCCCAGGAGCCTGCGGCATCCGGTCGTGCTCAAGGGCATCGGCAAGACCTACCGGCTCGACGCGGTCGACGTGCCGGCGCTGATCGACATCGACCTGGTCATCCTGCCGGACCGCTTCACCGTGATCTCCGGGCCCTCGGGCAGCGGCAAGACCACGCTGCTCAACCTGATCGGCTGCATCGATCGGCCCGACCAGGGCTCGATCATGGTCGGCGGCAAGCCGGTGCAGACGATGAGCGACGATGCGCTGTCGGACTTTCGCGCGCGCCAGCTCGGCTTCGTGTTCCAGAACTTCAACCTGCTGGCGGTGCTCACCGCGTACGAGAACGTCGAGTACCCGCTGGTCCTGGCCGGCATGGCGCCGGCCCGGCGCCGCGCCCGCGTCGAGACCCTGCTCGAATCGGTGGGCCTGAGCGCCCACGGGCGCAAGCGCCCCGGCCAGCTCTCGGGCGGCCAGCGCCAGCGCGTGGCGATCGCGCGGGCCCTGGCGCGCCAGCCGCAGCTCGTGCTGGCCGACGAGCCCACCGCCAACCTGGACAGCAAGACCGGCGCCGAGATCATCGAGCTGATGCGCCGCATGCAGCAGCGCCACCATGTCTCGTTCATCTTCTCGTCGCACGACCCCAAGGTGCTCGAAGCCGCCGACGACGCGGTCCACATCCACGACGGGCGCATCACCTCGATCGAGCGGCGCCTGGCCGCGGCAGAGGATCGCGTGTGAACACGCTGGGCCTGGCCTGGCGCAACCTGCTGCGCAACCGCAGGCGCTCGCTGATGACGCTGATCGCGATGGTGCTGGGCCTGACGACGGTGCTGCTGTTTGGCGGCTACATCCGCGACATCAACTACGCGCTGCAGTCCGACTTCGTGCGCCTGTCGGGCCACCTGCAGGTCCAGCACCGGGACTACTTCCGCTTCGGCAGCGGCAACCCGGCGGCCTACGGCATCGCGCGCTACGAACGCATCATCGCCGTCGTCAAGAACGATCCGGTGCTCGCGCCGATGCTGGCGGTGGTGACGCCGACCCTGCAGTTCGGCGGCATCGCCGGAAACTTCGCCGCCAGCGTGTCGCGCACCGTCCAGGTCAGCGGCACGGTGGTCGAAGACCAGAACCGGATGCGCGAATGGAACGACTACGGATTGCGCCGCCTGTCGAAGCGGCTGTCGCTGTCGGGCACCGCGTCCGACACCGCGGTGATCGGCACCGGCGTGGCTCGCGTGCTGCAGTTGTGCGCGCCGCTGGGCGTGCCCGACTGCGCGTCGGCAACGGTTGCCGCCGAGCCCACCGGCCCGGCGCTGCCGGCCGACATCGCGGCGTTGTCCGACCCCGGCGCGCCGCCGGCCGGCGAGGCGCCGCGACAGGCGCCGCCACGCATCGAGATCCTGGCGGCGAACGCCCGCGGCGCGCCGAACGTGGCGGCGGTCAACGCGCTGCGGGCGGATTTCCAGGGCATCAAGGAACTCGATGACGTGTACGTGGGCCTGCACCTGGCGCAGGCGCAGAAGCTG
>JAGWTP010000063.1 GCA_028868895.1 Burkholderiales bacterium | reverse complement strand
CTGCCCTACAAGTTCAAGTTCAAGTTCTCGGGCTGCCCGAACGACTGCATGAACTCGATCCAGCGCTCCGACATGGCGGTGATCGGCACCTGGCGCGACAACATCCGCACCGACGAGGAACTGGCGCGCAAGTGGTATGCCAAGCACGGCATGACCGAACTCGTCAACAACGTCGTCAGCCGCTGCCCGACCAAGACGATCATGCTCAAGGAGGTCGGCGAGCTCGACCACGGCGACAAGATCTCCAGCGTGAAGGTCAGCGACACCCATGCGCTCGAGATCGACAACGGCAACTGCGTGCGCTGCATGCACTGCATCAACGTGATGACCGGCGCGCTGGCGCACGGCACCGACACCGGCGCCACGATCCTGATCGGCGGCAAGCGCACGTTGAAGATCGGCGACCTGATGGGCACGGTGGTGATGCCGTTCATGCCGCTGAAGACCGACGAGGACTACGAAGCGCTGGTCGAGCTCGGCCAGAAGGTGATCGACTTCTTCGCCGAAAACGCGCTCGAGCACGAGCGCACCGGCGAGATGATCGAGCGCATCGGTCTGGTCAATTTCCTCGAAGGCATCGGCCTGGACGTCGACGCGAACATGGTCTCGACGCCGCGCACCAACCCCTACGTGCGCACCGACGGCTGGGACGACGAAGTCGCGCGCATCAATGCCAAGAAGGCGGCTGCGGCCTGAATCCCTTCGACCCATCGACGAACAGCGGAAGAACCCCATGGCCACGATGCGACAGCCGATCGAGAGCGGTGTTCCCGACAACAAGCCGTTCCTGCACCCGACGATGCTGAAGAACTACGGCAACTGGCGCTACCACGACCGCCCGCGCCCCGGCGTGCTGCACCATGTGGCGCACAGCGGCGACGAGGTCTGGACGGTGCGCGCCGGCACGCAGCGGCAGATGGACGTCTACACGATCCGCAAGCTCTGCGACATCGCCGACACGTATGCCGAAGGCCATGTGCGCTTCACGATCCGCTCGAACATCGAGTTCATGGTGTCCGACCCGAACAAGGTCGCGCCGCTCATCGAGGCACTCACCAGCAGCGGCTTTCCGGTCGGCGGCACCGGCAACTCGGTGTCGGCCATCGCGCACACGCAAGGCTGGCTGCACTGCGACATACCGGGCACCGACGCCTCCGGCGCGGTCAAGGCGCTGATGGACGACCTGTACGAGGAGTTCATCAAGGAAGAAATGCCCAACCGCGTGCACCTGTCGACGAGCTGCTGCGAGATCAACTGCGGCGGCCAGGCCGACATCGCGATCATCGTGCAGCACACCAAGCCGCCCAAGATCAACCACGACCTGGTCGCCAACGTCTGCGAACGCCCGGCCGTGGTGGCGCGTTGCCCGGTGGCCGCCATCCGCCCGGCGATGGTCAACGGCAAGCCCTCGCTCGAGATCGACGAGAAGAAGTGCATGTGCTGCGGCGCCTGCTACCCACCCTGCCCGCCGATGCAGATCAACGACCCCGAGCACACCAAGCTGGCGATCTGGGTCGGCGGCAAGAACTCCAACGCACGCGGCAAGCCGGTGTTCATGAAGATGGTCGCCAGCGGCCTGCCGAACAACCCGCCGCGCTGGCCCGAGGTGTCGGCGATGGTGAAGAAGATCCTCTACACCTACAAGGACGACGCCCGCTCCTGGGAGCGTGTGTCCGACTGGATCGAGCGCATCGGCTGGCCGCGCTTCTTCGAGAAGTGCGACCTGCCGTTCACCAAGTACCTGATCGACGACTGGCGCGGTTCGCGGGCGACGCTGAACGCCTCCACGCACATTCGCTTCTGATGCGTTGCTTCGGGCGTTCCTCAAAGGTGGTGCGATGAAGTTCGGGCTGATGGTCGGTGAGGGACCGTACACGCACCAGGCGGCCGACAGCGCCTGGCAGTTCGCGCGCGCCGCACTCGACAAGGGGCACGAGATCCAGCGCGTGTTCTTCTATCACGATGGCGTGAACAACGCGACCAAACTGACCGAGCCGCCTCAGGACGACCGCCACATCGTCAACCGCTGGTCGGCGCTGGCGGCCGAGCACAAGGTCGATCTGGTGGTCTGCGTGGCCGCAGCGCTGCGCCGCGGCATCACCGATGCGGTGCTGGCGCCGGGCTTCCGGATCTCGGGCCTGGGCCAGCTCGTCGACAGCGGCATCAAGGCCGACCGCCTGATCACCTTCGGCGACTGACGGACCCAGGCAATGAAGAAGTTCATGTTCGTCAACCGCCGCGCTCCGTACGGCACGGTCTATGCGCTCGAAAGCCTCGAGGTCGTGTTGATCACCGCGACCTTCGACCAGGACGTGAGCCTGGTGTTCCTCGACGACGGCGTCTACGAACTCGTCAAGGGCCAGAACACCAAGGCCATCGGCGTCAAGAACTTCTCGCCGTCGTACCGCGCGCTCGAAGGCTACGACGTCGAAAAGCTGTACGTCGAACGCGAATCGCTCGAGGCGCGCGGCCTGACTGCCGCCGACCTGCTGGTGCCGGTCGAGGTGCTCGACTCGGCGCAGTTGGGCGCGCTGATGGCCACCCAGGACGTGGTGCTGAGCTTCTGAAAGACCGCCGTGCTGCACATCGTCAACAAGTCACCGTCGCAAACGCGCACGCTCGACAGCTGCCTGCGTCTGGCCCAGGCTGGCCACGCACTGCTGTTGATCGAGGACGCCGTGTACGCCGCCACCGCGCGCAGCCCGGCGGCCGCGGCCGTGCGCGAGGCGCTCGGTCGCCTGAAGGTCTACGCGTTGCAACCCGACCTCGAGGCGCGCGGCATGCAAGCCGCGGTGCTCGACGGCGTGACCCTGGTCGATTACGGCGGCTTCGTCGACCTGGTGGCCGAACATTCCGTCAGCCAATCGTGGCTGTAAGCCCGACCCTCAGACCGATTCCGACCCTGGAGATCCCCCATGAGCAGCTTTGAACTGAACGGCCACACCTTCGAGACCGACGAAGAGGGCTACCTCGTGAACCTGGCCGACTGGACGCCCGAGGCCGGCGCCTACATCGCCAAGGTCGAGAACGTCGAGATGACACCCAACCACTGGGAGGTCGTGAACTTCCTGCGCGACTACTACAACGAGTACCAGATCGCTCCGGCGGTGCGGGTGCTGACCAAGGCGATCGGCAAGCAACTCGGCCCCGACAAGGGCAACAGCAAGTACCTGTACGAACTGTTCCCGTACGGCCCGGCCAAGCAGGCGTGCAAGATCGCCGGCCTGCCCAAGCCGACCGGCTGCGTGTGAGCGCCCCCAGGAAATGTCTCCGACATTCCCGCCCCCAGGGGTCGAGCAAAGTGGCAAAGCCACATTGGCTTGAGACCGTCGCAGCACCGCAACGCAGGCACTGGCCATGTCGGCGCTGACGATCCTCTACGCGCTGCTGTTCTACGCCGCGGCGTTGGTGTTCGTGGTCGGCACCGGCGCCAGGATCCGCAGCTACCTGCGCACGCCCGCGCCGCTGAAGATCCCGACCACGCCGGCACCCACCACCGCCGGCGGCGTGGGCTTGCGCATGGCGCGCGAAGTGGTGTTGTTCGAGAGCCTGTTTCGCGCCAGCAAGTGGACCTGGCTGTTCGGCTGGACCTTCCATGCCGCGCTGCTGCTGGTCGTGCTGCGCCACCTGCGCTACTTCCAGCAGCCGGTGTGGTCGGCGGTCGCTTTCGTGCAGCCCTTCGGCACCTATGCCGGGTTCGCGATGGTTGCCGGGCTGGCCGGCCTGTGGGCGCGGCGGCGCTGGGTCGACCGGGTGCGCTACATCTCGACGCCGTCCGACCACCTGATGCTCGCGCTGCTGCTGGCGATCGGCCTGTCGGGGCTGGCGATGCGCTTCGTCGCGCACACCGACATCGTTGCGCTGAAGGCATTCGTGCTCGGGCTGATGCGCTTGGACTGGCAGCCGCTGCCCACGCAGCCGGTGCTGCTGGTGCACCTGGCGCTGGTGGCGCTGCTGATGTTCGTCTTCCCCGTCAGCAAGCTGCTGCACGCGCCCGGGTTGTTCTTCAGCCCGACCCGCAACCAGACCGACAACGCCCGCGAACAGCGGCATGTGGCCGGCTGGGCCGCCGCGCTCGAGAAGTGACCCCCGGGAAACCCATCGTGGCCACCGCCGCCTTCGAAACCCCCAAGCTCAAGGACTACCCCGTCATCCCGCTGGTGCAGGTCGGCGCGATGGCGCACAGCAAGCCGTACGTGGCCGCGCCGCCGATCCAGCAGGCCCTGGGTTTCCCAGGTGAACTGGTCGAGGACTGGCAGGACAAGGCGATCGCCAAGATGGGCGACCTGCTCGGCAAATACCGCTCGTTGCAGGTCTACATGGACGCCTGCGTGCATTGCGGCGCTTGTTCCGACAAGTGCCACTACTTCCTGGGCACCGGCGACCCGAAGAACATGCCGGTGGCGCGCCAGGACCTGATGCGCAAGGTCTACCGGCGCTACTTCACGTTCGCGGGCAAGCACTTCCCCAAGCTCGTCGGCGCGGTCGACCTGACGCGCGACGTGCTCGACGACTGGTACAGCTACTTCAACCAGTGTTCCGAGTGCCGCCGCTGCTCGGTCTTCTGCCCCTACGGCATCGACACCGCCGAGGTCACGATGGCCGCGCGCGAGATCATGGACTCGGTGGGCATGGGGCAGAAGTACAGCAACGAGATCCTCGGCAAGGTGCACCGCATCGGCAACAACCTGGGCATTCCCGAGCCGGCGCTGGCCGACACCCTGCTCGGGCTCGAGGAAGACACCAAGGAAGAGACCGGCATCGACGTGCGCTTCCCGCTCGACGTCGAAGGCGCCGAGGTGCTGCTGATCACGCCGTCGGCCGACTTCTTCTCGGAGCCGCACGTCGAGAGCCTGATCGGCTACGCCAAGGTGTTCCATGCCGCGGGCATCAGCTGGACGCTGAGTTCCAAGGCCTCCGAGGCGGCCAACTTCGCGCTCTTCATCGGCAACTACGAGCAGATGAAGAAGGTCTCGCTGCGCGTCAAGGAAGAGGCGCAGCGCCTGGGCGTGCGGCGCATCGTCGTCGGCGAGTGCGGCCACGCCTGGCGCGTGGCCTACAACTACTGGAACACGCTGATCGGCCCGTTCGACTGGCTCGACCCGCGCTACCCGGTGCCCCAGCACATCTGCGAGTTCACCTACGACCTGATCCAGCAAGGCGCACTCACGTTCGACAAGGCAAAGAACGACGACCGCATCGTCACGTTCCACGACTCGTGCAACGTGGCGCGCGCCTCGCGCATGGGCAGCATGCCGGGCGGCCAGTTCTTCATTCCGCGCGAGATCGTCAGGGCGGTGGCCAACCACTTCCACGACATGGCGCCCGGCACCACCCACGACGCCACCTACTGCTGCGGCGGCGGCGGCGGCCTGCTCACCGACGACCTGCTGGAGCTGCGCGTCAAGGGCGCGCTGCCCCGCATGGAGGCACTCAAGCACGTCGCCGACGCCCACGGCGTGAACTTCATGGCCACGATCTGCGCCATCTGCAAGGCCCAGTTCACGAAGGTGCTGCCGTACTACGGCTTCGACATGAGCATGGTCGGCGGCGTGCACCAGCTCGTCAGCAAGGCGATCCGGCTCGGCCCCCGCCCTTGAACCATCGACCCAGGAGATTCGCGATGTCCGCCTCCACCGCCTCGCTGCCCGCCCAGCCGCTCACGTTTCGCCGCTTCAAGGACGGTGACTTCAAGCCGCGGGCCTGGCAGCAGGAGATCTTCGACGCCGACCACTCGTACAAGTGCCCGACCTACGTCCAGAGCACGCCGCCGTGCCAGGGCGCGTGCCCGTCGGGCGAGGACATCCGCAGCTACCTGAACATCGTGCGCGGCATCGAGAAGCCGTCCGCCGGCATGCCATGGCAGGAATACGCGTTTCGCCGCCTCACCGAAGCCAACCCGCTGCCGTCGGTGATGGGCCGCGTGTGCCCGGCGCCCTGCGAATCGGGCTGCAACCGCAACGAGGTCGAAGACTACGTCGGCATCAACTCGGTCGAGCATTTCCTGGGCGAGTACGCGATTGCGAACAAGCTCGCGTTTGCGAAACCGGCCACGTCGAGCGGCAAGAAGGTCGCCGTGATCGGCGGCGGGCCGGCCGGGCTGTCGGCGGCCTACCAGCTCGCGCTCAAGGGCCACGCGGTGACGATCTTCGACGAGCGCGCCGAACTCGGCGGCATGATGCGCTACGGCATTCCGGGCTTTCGCACGCCGCGCGAAGTGCTCGACGCCGAGATCCAGCGCATCCTCGACCTGGGCGTCACCGCGCGCAAGAACTGCCGCATCGGCACCGACATCACGATGGAGCAGATCCGCGCCGAATTCGACGCGGTCTTTCTCGGCCTGGGAGCGCAGTCGGGCCGGCCGCTGCCGGTCGAAGGCGCGGAGGCGCCCAACTGCGTCACCGCCACCGCGTTCCTGAAGGCCTTCAACGACGGCCGCATGCAGCACGTGGGCAGGCGCGTGGTCGTGGTCGGAGGCGGCGACACCTCGATCGACGTGGCCACCGTGGCGCGCCGGCTCGGCCACATCGAGAAGATCAACGAGAGAGACCGGCCCGAGTACGCGATTTCCGGCCAGGTGGCGCACGACGTGGCCGAGGTGTCGGCCAAGCAAGGCGCCGAGGTCACGCTGACCTCGGTCTTTGCGGTCGACAAGATGCAGGCCAGTCGCCACGAGGTGGAGCACGCGATCGGCGAGGGCATCGCGATCCGCGGCGGCTACGCACCGGTGTGTGTGGTGCGCGGGCCCGACGGGCGCGCCACCGCGCTGCGCGTGATCCGCTGCGAGGCCAGGATCACCGGCGGGCGGCTCGAAATCAAGAACATCGAGGGCACCGAAGAAGACATCCCGGCCGACCTGATCGTCTCGGCGATCGGCCAGGCGGTCGACTTCGCCGGACTGAACGAGTTCAACAACGGCAAGGGCGCCATCGACACCGATCGCAACTACCAGGTGAAGGCGCAGCCCGGCGTGTTCGTCGGCGGCGACGTGGTGCGCCCTCACCTGCTGACCACCGCGATCGGCCACGGCGCGATCGCCGCCGAGGGCATCGACCGCTTCCTGCGCAACGAGGCGCTCGACAAGCGGCCGAAGATCGACGTGCACACCTTCGACCTGCAGCGCAAGATGATCGAGCGCGGCCTGACCTTCAGCGAGGTGCATGAGCCGACCCGTGGCACCGACGTGAGCAACGCCGCGATCCACAACTACGACAACCGCTCCGACCGCTACGTGATTCCGCACGAGGACCTCTTCCTCGGCCACTTCCAGCACACGCCGCGGCACCGCCGCAAGGTCGTCGCGCTGAGCGCCGAGCAGGCGCTCGGCAACTTCGAGGAGCGCGTGCTGCCGCTGTCGGAAGCCGACGTCGTCAAGGAGGCCAAGCGCTGCATGAGTTGCGGTCTGTGCTTCGAGTGCGACAACTGCGTCGTCTACTGCCCGCAGGTGGCGGTGTTCAAGGTGCCGAAGTCGAAGGCGACGACCGGGCGCTATGTCGACACCGACTACGACAAGTGCATCGGCTGCCACATCTGCAAGGACGTCTGCCCGACCGGCTACATCCAGATGGGGCTGGGGGAGTAGTCACGATGGCCGCGCTTCGACTGGCGGCGGCGATCGGCGCCTACGCGCTGGCCGCACTGCTGTCGGCGGCCAGCGCCGGGGGCGCCGGCAGCACGCCCAACGCCGGTTCGCTGGAGCCGCCGATCCAGGCCGCGCGGGGCGGGCACTGCGTGGCCGACCCGGCCTTCATGCGGCGCAACCACATGGACTACCTGAAGCACGAGCGCGACGCGACCGTGCACCTGGGCATCCGCGATCCGCGCACCAGCCTGCAGGCCTGCGTGGCCTGCCACGCCAGCGCCCAGACCGGCAGCGTGGCCATCGCCAAGACCGACTTCTGCGTCAGTTGCCACAGCTACGCCGGGGTCAAGATCGATTGCTTCGAATGCCATGCGAGCAAACCGCAGGCCACGGCCTTCGTGCCGCTGAACCACCCGCACGCCGTCAACGCCGCCACGCGGCTGGCCGAGCAATGGCGCACGGTGTCGGCTGAAGGAGCGGGACTGCCGTGAAGCCCGACATTCGGCCCATCCAGCAGCCCGACCTGCAGCCCGGACCCGACACCGGTGCGGCCCAGGCACTGAGCGGCCGGCGCGCCTTTCTCGGCCTGGCGGCGGCGGGCATCGGCGGCGTGCTGCTGGCGCCGGGCGTGCACCTGATGGAGATCGCGCATGCGGCCGTGCCCGGATCGGCGCCGTTCACCGGGCTGGGCACCGGCGCGAACCCGAAGGTGCGCTGGGGCCTGCTGGTCGACACCACCAAATGCGCCACCGGCTGCACCGATTGCGTCGACGCCTGCAACACCGAGAACGGCCTGTCGGGCGGCACGCTGCCGACCGACTCGCAGTGGATCCGCAAGGTCGAGATCAAGGAGATCAAGACCGGCCGCGTGCAGTCGCTGCCGGTGATGTGCCAGCACTGCGCGGAGCCGCCGTGTGTCGACGTCTGCCCGACCGGCGCCTCGTTCAAGCGCGCCGACGGCATCGTGCTCGTCGATCGCCACAGTTGCATCGGCTGCCGCTACTGTGTGATGGCCTGCCCATACCAGGCACGCTCGTTCGTGCACGAGCCGCTCACGCACCAGAAGCCCGATGTGCCGCGCGGCAAGGGCTGCGCCGAGAGTTGCACGCTGTGCGTGCACCGGATCGACCGCGGCCAGGGCCCGGCCTGCGTCGAGGCCTGCACGAATGCCGGCCACGGTGCGATGCTGTTCGGCGACCTCAACGACCCGAAGAGCGAGATTGCGCGGCGGGTGAGCGAACTCGCCAGCACGCAACTGCGCGCCGATCTCGAACTCGATCCCGGGGTGCGCTATGTGGGCCTGTGACGCCATCGGGGCTGCGCCATGAAGCAGACGCTGCACGGCTTCTACACGCTCGAAGAGCGCATCTTCTACGTGCTGGTGCTGTTCGGCGGCGCGCTCACGCTGCTGGGCCTCGCCGCGGCGCACCGCATGGAGCAGATGGGCCACATCATCACCGGCATGAACAACCGCGTGGTCTGGGGCCTGC
Organism: Burkholderiales bacterium; assembly: GCA_028868895.1. Lineage (GTDB taxonomy): Bacteria > Pseudomonadota > Gammaproteobacteria > Burkholderiales > Burkholderiaceae_C > LMDS01. The sequence continues at coordinate 12,902 of JAGWTP010000063.1, read as the reverse complement.
CGCACGTGTTTGCGATCTTCCTGATCGTGGCGGCCTCGGGCGTGCTCAACGTCGCCTCGATCGGCTCGGTGTTCGGCGACAAGCTCTACAAGCCGCGCGCCCCGCTGTCGGGCCTGCTGTGCGTGGCCATGCTGGCCGGCGGCCTGATGGTGCTGATGCTCGACCTCGGGCGCCCCGACCGGCTGATCGTCGCGGCCACGCACTACAACTTCCACTCGGTCTTCGCGTGGAACGTGTTCCTGTATTCGGGCATGGTCGCGATCGTCGCGCTCTACCTGTGGACGATGTTCGAGCACCGCATGAACCGCTACTCGCGCGCCGCGGGGCTGGCCGCTCTGGTCTGGCGCTTCGTGCTGACCACCGGCACCGGCTCGATCTTCGGCTTCCTGGTCGCGCGCCAGGCGTACCAGTCGGCATTGCTCGCGCCGCTGTTTATCGTGATGTCGTTCGGCTGGGGTCTGGCGGTGTTCCTGGTCGTGCAGGCGGCCATGTACGCCTGGAACGAACAACAGCTGCCCGAGGCCGTGCAGCGCCGCATGGCGCGGCTGCTGGGCGTGTTCGTGGCGGCCACGCTGTACCTGGTGACCGTGTACCACCTGACCAACCTGTACTACGCGCGCCAGGGTGCCTTCGAGCGTTTCATCCTGCTGGGCCGGGGCGACCCGGGCAACGTGTTCGTGCCGCTGTTCTGGATCGGCTACGTGCTGCTGGGCACCCTGGTGCCGCTGGCACTGCTGCTGGTTCCGCGGCTGCGCGGCTCGCGTGCGACGCTGGCGGCGGCGGCGCTTGTGGTGGCCGGGGCGTTCTCGCTGCTGTACGTGTTCATCATCGGCGGGCAGGCGTTTCCGCTGGAGATCTTCCCCGGCTACACCGCGAGCAGCACGTTCGCCGACGGCACGATCGTGCACTACCACCCGAGCCTGCCCGAACTGCTGCTGGGCATCGGCGGCATCGGCGCCGCCTTCGTGCTGACGACCGTCGGCGTGCGCGTGCTCGACTTCCTGCCGCAGGACGACTTCGCGCCGAGCCCTGCGGCCCAGGACTGAACCATGCCGGTCACGAACCCATCACGCCTGCTGATCTCGGCCGCGCACAAGTCGTCGGGCAAGACCACGGTCGCGATCGGGCTGGCCGCCGCGCTCGCCGCGCGCGGTCTGGCGGTGCAGCCGTTCAAGAAGGGGCCCGACTACATCGACCCGATGTGGCTGGCGCGCGCCAGCGGCCGGCCCTGCTTCAACCTCGACCCGTACCTGATGTCCGACGCCGAGATCGCCGCCAGCTTCGAGCGCCATGCGGCGGATGCCGACATCGCGATCGTCGAAGGCAACAAGGGCCTGTACGACGGTCTGGCGCTGGACGGCAGCAACAGCAATGCGGCGCTGGCGCGCAACCTGAACCTGCCGGTCGTGCTGGTGATCGACGCGCGCGGCATGACGCGCGGCATCGCGCCGCTGATCCTGGGCTACCAGGCCTTCGACCGCGAGGTGCGCATTGCCGGCGTGATCCTCAACCTGCTCGGCGGCGCGCGCCACGAATCCAAGCTGCGCGCGGTGATCGAGCACTACACCGACGTGCCGGTGCTGGGCGCCATCGCCCACGACCCGCGCCTCGAGACCCCGCAGCGCCATCTCGGCCTGATGCCCGCGGGCGAGTTCGACGATGCCTCCGCCCAGGTGCGCGCGCTCGGCACGCTCGTCGGCGCACAGGTCGATCTCGAGCGGCTGCTGGCGGTGGCGGCTCAGCCGATCGCCCGTGCGACCGCGTTACCGGCATCGATGCCGAAATCCGAGACCGCGCCCCCGCCCGCACCGATGCCACGCGCGGCGCCCCCACGCGCCGGCTTCGGTGATGGCCGCAGCGCGCCGGTGCGCATCGGCATCGCCCGCGACCGCGCTTTCGCGTTCTACTACCCCGACGACCTGGCCGCCCTCGAAGCCGCCGGTGCGCAACTGGTGCCATTCGACACGCTGCAAGACGAACACCTGCCGGTGCTCGACGGTGCCTTCATCGGCGGCGGCTTTCCCGAGATTTACATGGACGAGTTGCAGGCCAACGCCACGCTGCGACTGGAGTTGCGCGCCGCGATCGATGCCGGCCTGCCGGTGTACGCCGAGTGCGGCGGGTTGATGTACCTGGCGCGCAGCATTGCCTGGAACGGGCGCTCGGCACGCATGGTCGGCGCGCTGCCCGGTGACGCGCTGATGCACGATCGGCCTGTCGGCCGCGGCTACGTGCACCTGCGCGAGACGGCGGCGCACCCGTGGCCGCTTGCCGACCGGAGCGCACCGCTGCGCGCGCACGAATTCCACCATTCGAGCCTCGAGAACCTGCCGCCCGACGTTCGCTGCGCCTACGACGTGACGCGCGGCCACGGCATCGATGGTCGCCGCGACGGCATCGTTCATCGCAATGTGCTCGCCTCGTACGCGCACCTGCGCAGCGTGGGTGGCAACGCCTGGGCGGCGCGCTTCGTCGCCTTCGTGCGGCAGGTCGGCGCAGCGCGGCGATCGACCGTTGCACGTGACAGCACCCAACGCCTGGCCGCATGAGACCACCATGTCCCAACCCCCGACCCGAACCCTGCAAGTGGACGGCAAGTCGATCGAGACCGACTCCGAGGGCTACCTGCGCAATCTCGGCGACTGGTCCGAAGCCTTCGCGAAGGCCGAGGCCCGCCGCGAAGGCCTGGAACTGACCGACGAACACTGGCAAGTGATCCGTTTTCTGCGCGCCTACTTCCACGAGCACGGCGTGCAGGCACAGGTGCGCGTGATGATCAAGCACTTCGCGCAGGCGTGGGGCCCGCAGCGCGGCAACAACCACTACCTGCACGAGATCTTTCCGGTCGGCGGGCCGCAGAAGCAGGGCAACCGGCTCGCCGGCCTGTTGCGGACCAAGGGCGAACATTGAACGGAGACTCCAGCATGTTCCAAGTCACTCCCGCTGCCGCGCAACAAATCCGCAATGCCGCCGCTCAAAGCGAGGCCGCCGGCATGGCGCTGCGCGTGGCTGCGCACCAGATCGCCGACGGCTCGATCGAGTACGGCATGGGTTTCGACACCGCCCACGACGGCGACGAGCCGCTCGAGTTCGACGGCCTGACGGTGGTCGTGGCGCCGCCGTGCCAGCCGCTGCTTGACGAGACGGTGCTCGACTGGGTCGAACTCGAGCCCGGTGCGTTCGCGTTCATCTTCATCCCGCCGAACGAGTTCGCACCGGAGCCACCCGCGGCCGCCGAGGCGGCCGGTTGCGGCAGCGGCGGCTGCGGCAACTGCGGTTCGCGCGGCGGCCATTGAACCGTGGAGCCCAGGCGATGAACTCACCCTTCGATTTGCCGGCCCTGATCGCGCGCCGCACCCGGCCCGAAAGCGGTGGCGCGGGCCGCGTCCACCTGGTCGGCGCCGGCCCCGGCGACCCGGACCTGCTGACGCTGCGGGCCGCGCGTCTGCTGGCGCAGGCCGACGTCGTGGTCTACGACAACCTGGTCTCGCCCGACGTGATGGACCTGGTGGCGCCGGGTGCCCAGCGCATCTACGCGGGCAAGCAGCGCGACCGCCACAGCATGCCGCAGGAATCGATCAACGCGCTGCTGGTGCGCCTGGCGCGCCAGGGCCGCACGGTGGTGCGACTGAAGGGCGGCGACCCGTTCATCTTCGGCCGCGGCGGCGAGGAGATGCAGGCGCTGGCGCAAGCCGGTGTTGCGGTCGAGGTCGTGCCCGGCATCACCGCGGCCTGCGGCGTGTCGTGCTACGCCGGCATCCCGCTCACCCACCGCGACCATGCGCAGACCTGCGTATTCGTCACCGGCCACACCAAGGCGCCCAGTGGCGAGCGCGACGGGTCGCTACCAGGCCCCGACGCGACGAGTCGTGCGTGGACCGGCCCGGCAATCAACCCGCAAGGCACCACCGACCTGGACTGGGCCGCACTGGCGCGGCCGCGCCAGACCGTGGTGATCTACATGGGCCTGGGTGCACTCGACGAGATCTGCACCCAGCTCATCGCGCACGGCATGGGTGCCGAGATGCCCGCCGCGGTGGTCGAAAAAGGCACCACGCCCGAGCAGCGCGTCGTCGCCGGCAACCTGGGCAATCTTGCGTCGCTCGTGGCTGCGGCCGGCCTCGAATCGCCGTGCCTGATCATCGTCGGCGAGGTCGTGCGGCTGCGCGATTCGCTGGCCTGGTTCGGGCCGGCGCAGACCCAGGCGCCAGCCCTGGCCGGCGAGGCGCTGGCGATCAGCGCGTGAGCTCGTTGTCGGGCGAGCTCCGGTACTCGACCGCGAACACCGCCGCCTCGACGCGCGAGCTGAGGTTGAGCTTGGACAGGATGTGGCGCACGTGCAGCTTGACGGTGTCGTGGCTGATGTCGAGTGCGCGCGCGATGGCCTTGTTGCTCTCGCCGTGCGCCAGGTGCTCCAGGATCTCGCGCTCGCGCTCGGTCAGCGAGGTGAACAGATCGCGCTTGACCGACCCCTTGCGCCCGGACTGCAGCATCTGCGCCAGCTTGGCGGTCATGGCCGGCGCCACCACCAGCTCGCCGCGGGCGGCCCGGGCGATGGCGTCGATGACGTCGTCGGGTTCCATGTCCTTGAGCAGGTAGCCGCGCACGCCGGCGCGCAGCGCGCAGGCCAGGTCGTCCTCGGTGTCGCTCATCGTCAGGATCACCGCGGGTGTCTCGCAGCCCTCCAGCCGGATGCGGCGAAACAGGCTCAATCCGTCGGTGGTCGGCATGCGCAGATCCAGCACCAGCAAGTCGGGTTGCTGCTCGCGCAGCATCGGCACCACCTCGTCCGGGTTGCCGGTGGTACCCACCACCTTCATGCCGCCCCGGTGTTCCAGCAACTCGGTCAGGCCGTTTCGGCACAGCGCGTGATCGTCGACCAGCGCGACTCGGATCGGGTCGGTCATGGCATGCCCTCGCTGCGTTGCACCGGCAGCGTCAGGCGCACGCGCGTGCCGCCGCCCTCACGCTCGCTCAGCTGCACGCTGCCCCCCAGGCGCTGGGCGCGTTCCTGCATGATCTCGGTACCGAAGTGCGACTGGCTCCCTGACGCGCTCTGGTGCGACACCAACGCCATTGCGGCCATGCCCGAGCCGTCGTCTTCGACGACGATCTCGATCTGCTGTGGTGTCTGCACGATCGCCAGGCGCGCCTGCCGTGCCAGCGAGTGCTTGGCGATGTTGGCCAGCGCCTCCTGAACGATCAGGAACACCTGCACCTCCTGCTCGACCGACAGGCGCAGATCGGTGGCGCGGCAGTCGAACTCGAGCGCGATGCCGGTGCGATCGAGAAACCCGCCGGCAATGCCGCGCAGCGCATGCAGCAGGCCTTGCGGATCGATGCGGGTGCGAAAGTGGGTGAGGATCTCGCGCAGGCTCGCATGGGCCTCGCCGACGGCGCGTTTCACGTCGCCGAAATACTTCATCGAACGCTCGTCGTCGTGCTGCAGCATCGCATCCTGCAGCAGCGGCAGGCGCATCTTCATGTAGGCCAGCGTCTGCGCCACCGCGTCGTGCACCTCGCCGGCCAGCAACTGCCGCTCGTTCATCACCGTGGCGCGCAGGTTCTCGCGTTCGAGCCGCGCGTTGTGCAGCGCCAGGCCGAGCAACTCGCCGATCGAGCGCAGCACCGCTTCGACGTCGGGGCCGAGCTCGCCGCCCGCGCCGAAGAACAACGTGTAGATGCCGAGCACGGTGTCGCGATGCCGCAGCGGCACCGCCAGCACGCGCTGGCAACTCTGGCCGAAATACATGGCGGCGCAGCGCCGCGCACAGCCGCGCAGATCGGTGCCCCAGGTCAGCGTGTCGGTGTCGGCCGCGATGCCGCAATACCCGCAGTGGCGGTCGACCAGCTGTTCCGCCGCCACCACCTCGGGCGGAAGACCGATCGCGCCGACGAGTTGCATGCGCTGGCCGTCTTCGGTGAGCGTGCGCACCGCGCCGGCCTGTGCGCCGGCAAGCCGCAGCAACGGCGCCAGAAAGCTCGACAGCAGGGTCTCGAGATCGTTGCCGTTGGCCAGGCCCGCGGTGATCTCGGCAAAGATCCCCGCCACCGGCAGCGCCGCGGCGCCGGCAGGTTTGTCGGTGAGGGCCTCGAGAAGTCTCATGGTTTTCGGGTGGCAACTCAGCTTGCAGCAACGAGGCGGCTGCGCCATTGATTGGAATCAGGAGCAGGTCAATCTGCCATCGGTTTCGACCCGACCTGCGGCATTACCCATAAGGGGTACGCCGTCACCACCCGTCGCGGCTATAGACACATTGTGACGCTCGGCGCGCTAATCACATAGAAGTTGACCGCACGTTCAGCAACGACTTGTGCGTTGCCCCGAGCGAACCCAAACGAGCTTGAAACCACCGCATGCACGAACCTGCGCTTCGCGACGACGCGGTAGCACCGATCGAGTGCCGGGAGTGCGAACGAGCCGAGGCGTATCTCGGTGGATTCGCACCCGGCTCGACACTGCGCCGCGGTGCGGGGAAAGCATGAACGACCTGGTTCGTCCCCACGGCGGCGGGGCCTTGCGGCCCTTGCTGCTGGCAGGCGTCGAATTGGAGCGTGAACGCCGGCGTGCGCGGCTGCTGCCCCGGGTTCGCGTCAGTTCGCGCGAGCGCGGCGACATCGTCATGCTGGGCATCGGTGGCTTCACGCCGCTCGAAGGTTTCATGTCGCAGGCCGACTGGCGCGGCGTGTGCGACGGCATGCGCACCGCCAGCGGCCTGTTCTGGCCGATTCCGATCACGCTGTCGACCGATCCGGCCACGGCCGATGCGCTCGACGTCGGGCAGGACGTCGCATTGGTCGATCCGGACGACGGCGAGTGCCTGGCGGTCCTGCGCCTGTCCGAAAAGTACCGCATCGACAAGGCCCACGAATGCCAGAGCGTGTTCACCACCACCGACCCGAAGCACCCCGGCGTCAAGATGGTGATGGACCAGCCTGCGGTCAACCTGGCCGGCAAGGTCACCGTGTTGTCGCAAGGCGGGTTTCCGGAAAAGTACGGCAGGCTTTTCATGGCCCCGGCGCAAACGCGTGCGCTGTTCGAGTCACTGGGCTGGAGCCGCATCGCCGCGTTCCAGACCCGCAACCCGATGCACCGCTCGCACGAGTACCTCGCCAAGGTCGCGATCGAGGTCTGCGACGGCGTGCTCGTGCATTCGCTGCTCGGTGCCTTGAAGCCCGGCGACATTCCGGCCGAAGTGCGCACCCGCGCGATCCAGACGCTGGTCGAGAAGTATTTCGTCCAGTCGACCATCGTCCAGGCCGGCTATCCGCTGGACATGCGGTACGCGGGGCCACGCGAAGCGCTGCTGCACGCGCTGTTCCGTCAAAACTACGGTTGCTCGCATCTGATCGTCGGGCGCGACCATGCCGGCGTGGGCAGCTACTACGGCCCGTTCGATTCGCACGACATCTTCGATCGCATTCCGGTCGATGCACTGGAGACCAAGCCGCTCAAGATCGACGTGGCATTCTGGTGCTACACCTGCGGCGGCATGGCCTCCGCACGCACCTGCCCGCATGACGATGCCGATCGACTGCAGGTCAGCGGCACCCAGTTTCGCAAGTCGCTGTCTGAAGGCGCCCATGTACCGGCGGAATTCAGCCGGCCCGAAGTGGTTGAGATTCTGCGCGCCTACTACGCCGGCCTGGACGCCAAGCCGGCCGTTGTGAGCGCCGCCTCGGGATGAGCACATGAAGATCTGCATCGTCTCGGACAGTCACGACCGCGCCGACGCGCTGGCCCAAGCCGTGGGCGACGCCAAGGCCCAGGGCGCCGAAGCGGTGATCCACTGCGGCGACCTGATCGGCGCGCAGACGCTCAAGCCCGCACTGGCGCATGGGCTGCCGGTGCACCTGATCAACGGCAACAACATCGGTGACGCGCAGGCCTTGCACCGGCTTGCAAATTCGAGCGGCGGCCGCTTCGGGTATCACGGTGCGGATGGCCGCCTCGAGCTCGGCGGCCGCAGGATCTTCCTCGTTCACTACGACGACTACGGCTACGCCATGGCCTGCACCGGCGACTGGGAGCTGGTGTGCTGCGGACACTCGCACCGTGCCGATGTGCGCGAAGTGACCAGTGTCAAGGGCAGCCGGAGCTGGCTCGTCAACCCGGGCACCGTGGCGGGCCTGGCCGCGCCGGCGACCTGGGTTCTGGGCAACCTGGCGACGATGCAATTCGAGGTGCGTGAACTCGGCGGCTCGCAGGCAAACACCCGGCATCGGCATTCACCGAATCCGTAGGCGCACACGAAAGCTTGCTGGGTCCGATTCGCGCCGCGGCTTCCAGACATTGCGATGGTTCGATATATCAACGATGGAGGAATCAGCCAAGATGTTCGCCAACAATCCGTTTGCCGCGTTGTCCGACGCATTGCCCGCGAACGCCATGCAGGTCTATCTCGTCCTGATGGTGCTGGCGGTGGTCGTCGGCGTCCTGTTCGACACGATCCACAAGGGCAGCGCAAAGTACTTCTTCGCCCATTGGCGCAGCGCCAAGGCCAAGGCGTCGCACCCGGTCAGCGGCGGCGAGATGGTGTCGATCGCAATCAAGACCGGCGTGGTGGACGTGTTGGCCTCGGGCGAGTTCTGCAGCGTGCGCCGCCGCATCGCGCACCTGCTGACGATGTACGGCTTCCTGCTTTATGTCGGCACGACCGTGCTGATGGTCTTCGGCTACTCGACGCCCGCGACGCCCACCCCGGCCATCCTGGCGCAGTTGTGGTGGCTCGGCGGCCTGATGATCTGCGCTGGCGGCTACTGGTTCTGGTTCTTCATTCGCGTCGACGTCGCCGCCGAGGGCGGTTCACCGTGGCGCCTGATGCGCGCGGACCTGTTCGTGCTCTCGCTCGTGATCAGCGTCACGCTGGGCCTGATCTGGGCGTACCTGCAGGCCCGTTCGAGCGCAGCCGCGACCGCCTTGTTCGGCCTGTACATCATCGCCACGACGGTGCTGTTCGGTTCGGTCGCGTGGTCGAAGTTCGCGCACATGTTCTTCAAGCCCGCGGCGGCCTTCGAAAAGCGCGTCTCCAAGGCCAATGGCATTGCCGAGAATTTGCCGAGGCAGACCCGTGATGACCCCGAACAGCGGACAAGGCACTCGATGGAGTTGTTGCGCGACGCCCCGATGGACATGGGCCTGGGCATCAAACGCGAAGCACCCCGCCACTATTGAGCAGCCCGCAAGTTCTGTTGGAATTCACCAGGAGCCCAAACAAATGCCTACCTTCGTCCATATGACGAGGTGCGACGGATGCGGACATTGCGTCGACATCTGTCCGTCCGACATCATGCACATCGACAAGACGTATCGCCGTGCCTACAACATCGAGCCCAGCATGTGCTGGGAGTGCTTCTCCTGCGTCAAGGCGTGTCCGCAGAACGCGATCGATGTGCGTGGATACGCCGACTTTGCCCCGCTCGGTCACAGCGTCCGCGTCCAGCGCGACGAACGCAAAGGCACGATCGCCTGGAAGGTCAAGTTCCGCAACGGCACGGAAAAGAACTTCCTCTCGCCCATCACCACCAAGCCCTGGGGAACCGCGATCCCCAAGCTCGCGGAGGCTCCCGGGCCCAGCCGAGAAATGCGCGACAGCCAGCTGCTGTACAGCGAGCCGAAGTACATCCGCATGGACGACGGCGGCCTGCACACGCTCGAGTCGAATGGTCTCAAGATGACGAAACGCGTGGTGTACTGACATGGCTTACGAAACGATCGTCGAAGACGGCATCGACATCCTGGTCGTCGGTGCGGGCCTTGGCGGCACGGGTGCCGCATGGGAGGCCAGGTTCTGGGGCAAGGACAAGAAGATCGTCATTGCCGAGAAGGCCAATATCGATCGCTCGGGCGCGGTCGCCCAGGGTCTGTACGCCATCAACTGCTACATGGGCACCCGCTGGGGCGAGAACAAGCCCGAGGACCACGTGCGCTACGCGCGCATCGACCTGATGGGCATGGTGCGCGAGGACCTGCTGTTCGACATGGCGCGCCACGTCGACTCGACGGTGCACCAGTTCGAGGAGTGGGGCCTGCCGATCATGAAGGACCCGAAGACCGGGCGCTACCTGCGCGAGGGGCGCTGGCAGATCATGATCCACGGCGAGTCGTACAAGCCGATCGTCGCCGAGGCGGCCAAGAAGTCGGCCGACAAGGTCTTCAACCGCATCTGCGTCACCCACCTGCTGATGGACGACAGCAAGGACAACCGGGTCGCCGGTGCCGTCGGCTTCAACGTGCGCACCGGCAACTACCATGTCTTCAAGGCCAAGGCCGTGGTCTGCAGCGCGGGCGGCGCCTCCAACATCTTCAAGCCGCGCTCGGTGGGCGAAGGCTCCGGCCGCACCTGGTATGCGCCGTGGTCGTCGGCGTCGGCCTATGGCCTGCTGATCAATGCCGGCGCGAAGATGACGCAGATGGAGAACCGCATCGTGCTGGCGCGCTTCAAGGACGGCTACGGCCCGGTCGGCGCCTACTTCCTGCACTTGAAGACCTACACGCAGAACTGCCTCGGCGAGGAGTACGAATCGAAGTGGTTCCCGGCGCTGCAGCAGATGGTCGGCAAGGAGTACCTCGACCCGGAAGCGTCGCACCTGACGCACCGGCCGATCCCGACCTGCCTGCGCAACCATTGCATCATCAGCGAGGTGAACGCCGGCCGCGGCCCGATCCACATGGTGACGATGCGCGCCTTCCAGGACCCGCATCTCGAAGAGGTGGGCTGGGAGAACTTCCTCGGCATGACGATCGGCCAGGCGGTGCTGTGGGCCGCGACCGACGTCGACCCGAAGCACGAGAACCCCGAGTTGACGACCTCCGAGCCCTACGTCATGGGCTCGCACGCCACCGGCTCGGGCGCCTGGTGCTCCGGGCCCGAGGACATCTCGCCGCCCGAGTACTTCTGGGGCTACAACCGCATGACGACGATCGAGGGCCTGTTCGGTGCCGGCGACGCGGTCGGCGGCACGCCGCACGCGTTCTCGTCGGGGTCGTTCACCGAAGGGCGCCTGGCCGCCAAGGCGGCGTGCAAGTACATCGACGACGGCAAGGCCGAGGGCATCGTCGTCTCCGACGCGCAGGTCCAGCGCCGCAAGGCAGAGATCTTCAAGCCGATGGAGCACTACAAGGTCTATCGCAACGAGATCGTCGCCGGCGACGTCAACCCGCACTACATCAACCCCAAGCAGGGGCTGGACCGGCTGCAGAAGCTGATGGACGAGTATTGCGGCGGCGTGACGGTCAACTACATGACCAACGAGAAGCTGCTCAACATCGGCCTCAAGAAGCTGCAGATCATGGAGGAGGACCTCGAGAACCTGGCCGCCAAGGACATCCACGAACTGCTGCGCGCGTGGGAGCTGAAGCACCGCCACCGCGCCGCCGAGTGCGTCACGCACCACACGCTGTTCCGCAAGGAGACGCGCTGGCCGGGCTATTACTACCGCGGAGACGCGATGAAGGTCGACGACGCGAACTGGCATGTGCTGACGGTGTCGCGCCGCGACCCGATCACCGGCGAGTACACGATGGAGAAGGCGCCTTGCTACCACCTCGTCGCCGACGAGGCGCAGGACGCACCGGCTGCCGACAAGCCGCGAGAGAGCGCCGTTGAACATCGTTGACAAGACCGACGACGAGATCCTGGCCATCGCCAAGCCGCTGTGGCGCGACCTCGTCAGGTACTCGAACGAAGGCAAGTACGGCGAGTTCGCGCGCAACTTTTCCAGCACGCTTGCACGCGCGATGGACCAGGTCGCCGCGGGCCACCAGTTCGCCAACAGCGAGTTGGCGCGCAACCTGTCCGAAGCGTTCGATGCGCTGGGCGTCATCCGCCGCGGCGAGCATGTGACCGTGGTCTATCGCCAGCGCAGCACCAAGAAGCCGGGCGAATGGCTCGGCCGGCTCGTCCTCGGCGACGAAGACGGCAAAGTCAGGATCTTCGGTGCGTCCATCTTCTGAAGCCGTGCGCGCCGGCAAGTTCGTCGAGCTGACCTACAAGGTCACCGACAAGCGCTCGGGGCATGTGCTGACGCGGGTCGAGTTTCCGCTCGGCTACGTGCACGGGCACAACGAGATCCTCGCGCCGTCGGTCCACGGCCAGCTCGAGGGCCGCTGCGCCGGCGACGTGATCGACGTGCCGCTCGACGGCGACCGCATCTTCGGCCCCCGCGACGAGTCGCTCGTCTTCTCGGACGACATCGACAACGTACCCGAGGAGTACCGGCAGGTCGGCACATCGATCCTGATGGAAAACGACCGCGGCCAGACGCGCAGCTTCCTCGTCACCCATGTGGACGACGAGCGAGTGACCGTCGATGGCAACAACCCGCTGTGCGGCCGCGAGGTCGTCTTCACGCTCGAGATCCTCAGCGTGCGCGACGCCACCGAGGCCGAGACACAGGCCGGCGGCGCGATCGAAGCCGGCGCCGGCGTGGACCCGTCGCTGTTGCGGCCCGTTTGACTCTTCACTTCACGACGAGAAAGGCGACTCATGAGCGACCACAAGCCACCCCCCGCCAAGGTCCCGGACGGCATCACGCCCTTTTTCACGACGCGCCAGAAGCCGCCGAACGAAAAGGGCTTCGTCGGCTTCGAGACCGTGTGGAAGCCGTTTCAGAAGGAAGCGGAGTACAAGACGCCCAAGCGCCCCTGAAGGGGCGCCTCAGACCTGCCGCCAGGGCAAGCCATGCTTGCGCCAGCCACCCAGGTTGCCGCGGTGGTGCTCGGTGTCGAGCTCGCCCTCGAAGCCTTCGAGCACGTTGGCCACGTCTGAAAAGCCGTGCTTCTCGAGTTCCAGCCCGGCATCGACCGAGCGCTTGCCGCTGCGGCAGATGAGGATGATCGGGCGGTCCTTGCGCCCGGCCATGCGCAGCACCTGGTCGGCGAAATGCGGGTTCACCTCGAA
>JAGWTP010000062.1 GCA_028868895.1 Burkholderiales bacterium | reverse complement strand
TGTTGTTGACGACCGCGCTCTGGTAGGTCCCGTCGGCGTACGTGATGCGCTGCGCCAGGCCGCGAACGTAGTTGGTGAAGTTCGTGGTGTGGTTCAGGCCGTCGGTGACCGAGCTCAGCGTGCCGTCGGCGTTGAATGCGTAGCTGGCTTGCAGCTTGCCAAAGCTGTAGGACGCGCTCGGCAGAGCCGTGCTGGCGTAGTAGGTTGTGCTGGATGACTGGATGCCGTTGGTCGCGGTCGTGGCCACCTGGCCCAGCACCCACAGGTTGGTGTCGTCGTAGTAGGTGGCGGCCTCCGTCTTGGTGTAGCCCAGGCTGCTGGACTTGGACGCGCCGGTCGGCCGGGCGTAGATGTCGAAGCCGGTGACCGTCTGCGTGAAATTCACGCCTTGCTGGGTGATGACGCGTTGGGATTGCGGGGTCAGCACCGCACTCATCGCATCGCCCCACGTGTTGAAGAGGCCGACGGTCGCCGGATACGGGCCCGCATTCGGGGCCGCATACGTGTAGTTGCTGATACGCAAGGCGTTGCCGCCACTCACGCCCTCGGCGCTTGAAAGCAGGAGTCCTTCGGTCAACCGGTACTGGGTGCCGTAGGTGTTCTGGGTCACGTTGCCTTGCGGGTCGATGATGCTGACCGTCTTGGTCACGACGTTGCCGGCGGCAGGCGCGAAGCTGCCGTTCGGCGCGCTGTAGTTGTAGGTCCAGGTCATGGTCGGCATGCCGGGGCCGGACAAGGTCTTGGCGGTCAACGAATAGCTGACGGCATAGAGGGGCACCTTGTTCGTCAGGCCGCAACCGTCGTACGACCCTGGCGCGTTTGAGGTGCCGTGCCACACCAGCATGTGGCTGAAGCTGCCGGTCGCACCGGAAGGGTGAACGATGGTGCCGGTGTGCACGTTCGGATCAAGGATGCCGAGGTCGAAGTTGCCGCTGCCGCAGCCCGGATCGAGGCTGGACAACGGCGTGGCGTGTTCGAGGGCTTGCAGCGCGAAACGCCATGCCGAGGCATCCGGCAGCGTCACGGACAGCAGCGTGCCGTCGGCGTTGTAGGCATAGGTCCAGGTGCGCGTGCCGTCGAAAACGGTCTGCACCCGGTGCGTCCCTGGAAGGTAGGTCAGCGTGATGGTGCGGCCATCGCTCGAGGTGATGGACAGCAGTTTCCAGGCGTCGGTCGAGTCGTAGGTGTAAGTCACCGAATTGCCGAAACGATCGGTCACCTGGCTCGGCAAGATCCAGATCTCGGTGCGTCCGGCATTGACCTGGACCCCGTCGGAGATGGCCCGGTAGGTCGGATAGGCGCGCCTCGCCATGTGGTCGAACCGATAGCGCGTGCCGTCAGGCGCGTGGGCCACGAAGCCTTCGCCCGTGTCGTTCGAAAGGCTGTCCAAGCAACTCAGTTGCCAGTTGGCTTTGGTGAGGACCGGGTAGGTGCCGCCGTCTGTCGGGCTGATAACCGGCGTAACGAACGAATAGCGGCCCAGCAACGTTTGCGTTCCCGAGCCTGGTATGACTATGTGGTAACCGCCCCACCAGGACGATGACTGCACATACGCTGGCGAGCCCCCGGAGAATCCTTGGATAGTCGGAGGCAATGCCATATGACTGCACCGCTTCTGGTCGTAGGCAGACGTGGCGGGGTCAAAGCCGTACCACTCTGCACCGGCAGCAGTCTCCAGATGAGGAACGTCGAGGTCCCAATCGCCGAACAAGCCACCGACCAGGCCGGGTTGGTTGGAGGCGGTGGTCAGACGGCGGCCGATCATCACAGGCAAGGCGCTGTTGCCGGGCAAGCTCACGTCCGTGTTGTTGAACTCGAGGGAGCCGTTGTATTCGTTGATGCCATCGCCCATCAGGTTCGGGCCGAGCGCTGCAACGGTCTCTCCGGCGCGGACCAGCAGGCCCTGCTCGAAGTAGGCCGTCTTTACAGGCGTCGTGCCGGTTCCTCCGCCAGTGGCGGCGAGGCTCAACGAAGAAAGGCCAGCCGACCACATCAACACGACCAGCCCCACGGTGACCCGCCGGCTCAACGAGCCATCGCGCAACGCGCCTCCCACCACTCCCTCGAACTGCTTTTGCACGTTTATTAATCCCCGTACTGCGAAATCGAATTCTTGTTGGACGGCTCAGTTTCCGCCGTGGGGCGGAGCCCTGCGAAGCGAGGGCAACTGAGAATCGTCGACGAATGGGTATGGCCCAACACCCTGCACGCGATGGCCAGGGGCGTGGCTGCGTCCAACATCGATGTGTTGGTACCTCCCGGGCGGGCACAGATGTGCGACGAAAATGGACCGCATCCCTGTACTGCCTGTCGGTTTAATGTGCTCGGCACGATACCGTGCCCGGTGTCGCCATGGTGTGCAAAACGCTTGCAAAGTTGGGCTGGTGCAACCGTGAAGCTTGGGATGGCGCACGGTGTGAGCTTGACTGTATGCACCGCCGGCCATCGACATGCGCGTGCCGACTTCGAGCGGCTCGTGAACTACTCCGCGCCGCTGTCCGAGACGAGAGTTGGAAGGTACCGGCACCGTCTTCGCTTGCCGTTCCCGGCAGAGTCGCTTCGACGCCGTCCCCGGCGGGGATCCCGGGCCCGCTCAGAGCGGCCCGGCGCTGGCCTGCGACTAACATCGGCGCATGAGCAAACAGATCCTGTTCGGATTCCACGCGGTGACCGTGCGGCTGAAATCGGCGCCGAAATCGGTGATCGAAATCCACGTCGATGCCACCCGCCGCGATCAGCGCATGCGCCAGTTCGTCGAACGCGCGAAAGACGCCGGCGCCAGGCTGATCGACAGCGACGACGAGCGGCTGCAAAAGCTGTGCGGATCGCACCGCCACCAGGGCGTGGTGGCGCGGGTCGAGGCGGTGGCGATCAGTCATTCGCTCGACGACTCGCTCGACGCGATCGAAGGCGTGCCGCTGCTGCTGGTGCTCGACGGCATCACCGACCCGCACAACCTGGGCGCCTGCCTGCGCGTGGCCGACGGCGCCGGCGCGCACGCGGTGATCGCGCCGAAGGACCACGCGGTGGGCGTCAACGCCACGGTGGCCAAGGTCGCCAGCGGCGCGGCCGACACGGTGCCGTACTTCATGGTGACCAACCTGGCGCGCACGCTCAACGAACTGAAGGAGCGCGACATCCGCATCATCGGCACCTCCGACGACGCGCAGCGTTCGCTCTACGACCTCGACCTGACCGGCCCGGTGGCGCTCGTGCTCGGCGCCGAAGGCAGCGGCATGCGCCAGCTCACAGCCCGGACCTGCGACGAACTGGTGCGCCTGCCGATGGCCGGCGCGGTCGAGAGCCTGAACGTCTCGGTGGCCAGCGGCGTGTGCCTGTACGAGGCGGTGCGCCAGCGCATCAAGAGCGCGTCCTGAGCCCGCAGAACACCCAAGGAGCGCCGCATGCCCGTCATCGATGTCAAACACCCGCTGGTCAAGCACAAGGTCGGTCTGCTGCGCGAGGACTGCATCTCGACCAAGAAGTTTCGCGAGCTGACGAACGAACTCGCGCGGCTGCTGACCTACGAGGCCACCGCCGACTTCCCGCTCGAGAAGACCACCATCCAGTGCTGGAGCGGCCCGACCGAGATCGAGCAGATCAGCGGGCGCAAGGTCACGGTGGTGCCGATCCTGCGCGCCGGCCTGGGCATGCTCGAAGGCGTGCTCGACATGATCCCGAGCGCCAAGGTCAGCGTGGTCGGTCTGTCGCGCAACCACGAGACGTTGCAGCCCGAGAACTACTTCGAGAAGTTCGTCGGCGAGCTCGACGAGCGCACCGCACTCATCATCGACCCGATGCTCGCCACCGCCGGCTCGATGATCGCCACCGTGAGCCTGCTGAAGGCGCGTGGCTGCAAGGACATCCGCGCGCTGGTGCTGGTGGCCGCCCCCGAGGGCGTGCGCGCGTTGGGCCAGGCGCACCCCGACGTGCGCTGCTGGACCGCCGCGATCGACAGCCACCTGAATGAGGTGGGCTACATCATCCCGGGCCTGGGCGACGCGGGCGACAAGATCTTCGGCACGAAGTGAGCCGGTTCGTGCGGTCCGGCGCTTGACCCCGGGGCCGGCGCGCCGCCCGCTCAGCGCCGCAGCAGCGGCTCCAGCACCGGCCAGACGTTGTCGAGGATCAGCGGATGGGCGGCGGCCTTCGGGTGGATGCGGTCGGCCTGGAACATCGTGTCGGCCTGCGGTCCATCGGCCACGCCCTTCAGCAGAAACGGCACCAGCGCGGCGCCCTCGGCTTTGGCCACCTGCGCGAACAGCGCGGCGAACTCGTCGCCGTACTTGCGCCCGTAGTTCGGCGGCAGCTCCATGCCGGCGATCACCACCTTGGCGCCGGCCGCCTTCGCGTCGCGCGCCATCGCGTCGAGATTGGCGCGCGTCATCGCCAGCGGCAGTCCGCGCAGCGCGTCGTTGCCGCCGAGCTCCAGGATCACGATGTCGGGTCGGTGCTGTTTGAGCAGCGCCGGCAACCTCGAGAGGCCACCCGAGGTGGTGTCGCCGCTGATGCTGGCGTTTATCACGGTGGCGGCAATCTTGCGTTGTGCGAGACGTGCGGCGAGCAGTGCGACCCAGCCGCTGCCGCGCGCCAGGCCGTACTCCGCCGAGAGGCTGTCGCCGAGCACCAGGATCGTCGGGCCATGAGGCTGCTTCGACCCTGCCGCAGCCACGGCCACCGGCAGGCCCACGCTCGCCGCCAACGCAAGCACGCTACAGTGCGCCAGCCACAGCCGCCGCGACCGCGCGCGAGACCTCGAGACGGCTCGAAGAACAACACCTTCATTCATGTCTGAACCCATCATCGCCGTCGAGCGTGTGACCAAGCAGGTGCACGACTCCACCGGCACGCTGACGATTCTCCATGACATCGATTTCACCGTGCTGGCGCGCGAGTCGGCGGCGATCGTCGGCGCGTCGGGGTCGGGCAAGAGCACGCTGCTGTCGATCATCGCCGGCCTGGACACGCCCACCACCGGCACGGTCCGGCTCGCCGGCACCGACCTGTTCTCGATCGACGAAGACGCCCGTGCTGCGGTGCGCGCCGCCAAGGTGGGGTTCGTGTTCCAGAGCTTCCAGTTGCTCGGCAACCTGAACGCGCTCGAGAACGTGATGTTGCCGCTGGAACTGCAGGGCCGCAGCGACGCGCGCCTGCTGGCCACCGAGATGCTGCGCCGCGTCGGTCTGGGCGAGCGGCTGCGCCACTACCCGAAGGTGCTGTCGGGCGGCGAGCAGCAGCGCGTCGCGCTGGCCCGCGCGTTCGTCATGCAGCCGGCCGTGCTGCTCGCCGACGAGCCCACCGGCAGCCTGGACTTCGCCACCGGTGAGGCGGTGATCGAGCTGATGTTCGCGCTCAACCGCGAAGCCGGCACCACCCTCGTGCTCGTCACCCACGACCGCGCCATCGCCGCGCGCTGCGACCGGCAGTTGCGCATCGAAGCCGGCCGAGTGAAGGTCGAAGCGGAAGCGTAAAAGAGCAAGGGCGCCAGCGGCGCCCTTGTAGCAGTAGCGCAGCGCTCAATTGCTGAACTTGTAATCCGTCTTCGCCTTGGCCCGCAACTCGTCGCGGTAGGCCGCGAGCTTTTGCTGCTCCAGGCGCTGCTTCAACTGCGCCTTGACCTCGTCGAGCGGCGGGAACTGCGCTTCGCGCGTGTCTTCCAGCTTGATGATGTGGTAGCCGAACTGCGACTTGACCGGCACCTGCGTCATCTCGCCCTTCTTCAGCTTGACCATCGCCTGCGAGAACTCGGGCACATAGGCGCTCGGGGCCGCAAAGCCGAGATCACCGCCCTTGGTGGCCGAGCCGGTGTCCTTCGAGTTCTTCTTCGCCAGTTCGTCGAAGTTCGCGCCGCCATCGATCTGCTTGATCAGCGCCTTGGCTTCGTCTTCCTTGTCGACCAGGATGTGCTGAACGCGGTACTCGGTGCCGGCCGACTGCGCCTTGAACTTGTCGTACTCGGCCTTGACCTCGTCGTCGGTGACGGGGTGGGTCTTGGCGTAGTCGGCAAGCAGTGCCTGGGTCAGCACCGCCTGGCGGGCCTGCTCCATCTGTTGCTTGTATTCGGGCGTGGCGGCCAGGCCGCGCTTCTCGGCTTCCTGGGCGAAGATCTCGTCCATCACGAGCTTGTCGCGCACGCGCTGCTCGAGGTCACCGGGCAGTTGCTGGCCCTGGGCCGCGGCCTGTGCCTGGATCTGCTTGATGAACGCGTCGGCACGGGCCTTCGGAATGGCCTTGCCATTGACGATCGCGATGTTCTGCGCCTGGGCTGCGATCGGCAGCGCGAGCGTGGCGGACAGCAGCAGCATCGAAATGCCGGCGGAAAAACGCATCTTCATAAGGTTGGGGGAAGTGGGGAAGGTTCAGGAATCACCGGGCGCTTGCGCCTCGATGGCCAGGGCATGGATGCCGCGCGGGATCAATCGGCGCAGCGCATGATATATGAGGCGGTGCCTCGCCACCCGTGACAAACCGTTGAAGCGCTCGCTCGTCAGGCGCACCGTGAAGTGCCGTCCTTCGCGGGCGCCGGCGTGGCCCGCGTGCAGGTGGCTGTCGTCGATCACTTCGAGCACGAGCGGCTGCAGTTCGGTGCGCAATTCGGTCTCGATGTCGGCAGCGCTCACGCTCATGGCAGGCGCTCCGAAGGTTGTGCCGCGTCGGCCTCGGGCTTGATGTGGCGGCTCAGGTAGAAGCCCTGGCCGACCATGAACACGAGCATCAAGCCGGTCGCGCCGAAGGCCTTGAAGCTGGCCCAGGTCGACGTGGAGTAGGTGTAAGCCACGTACAGGTTGAGCAGGCCCATCAGCCCGAAGAACGCGATCCAGGCGAAGTTCAGCCGCTGCCAGACCTTGGCCGGCAACTCGAGTTGCTCGCCGATCATGGTCTGCAGCAGGTTCTTGCGAAAGACCACCTGGCTGATCCAGAACGACAAGCCCATCGCCCAGTACAACACGCTGGGTTTCCACTTGATGAAGGTCGCGTTGTGGAACCAGATCGTCGCGCCGCCGAGCACGACCACGAGCACGAAGGTGATCCACAGCATCAGGTCGATCTTGCGGCGCCGGGCCAGCAGCCACGCGATCTGCGCGGTGGTGGCGATGATCACCACCACGGTGGCCAGCAGCACCGGTGCGGTGTCGGTACCGACCACGCCGCCCGAGACGATCGAACCCAGGTGGTTGGTGGCGAAACGCGCTGCCCAGTCGACATGGCCTTCGGCGTACTTGAAGGTGCCGAAGAACAGGATGATGGGCAGGAAGTCGAGCAGGAGTTTCATGCGGGGCCGATGCGAGAGCCGCCGCGGCGAAGGCCGCGACCCGCTACTTCGGCGCGAAGTCTATCGCGGCCGAGTTGATGCAAAACCGCTCGCCGGTGGGCTGGGGTCCGTCGTCGAAGACGTGGCCGAGGTGCGAGCCGCAGTTGTTGCAGCGCACCTCGACCCGCACCATGCCGTGGCTCTTGTCGACGACGCGTTCCACCACTTCGCTGTTGATCGGCTCGAAGTAGCTCGGCCAGCCGCAGCCGGCGTCGAACTTGGTGTCGGAGCGAAACAGCGGCGTGCCGCAGCCCACGCAGTTGTACTGGCCTGCGCTCCAGTGGTCCCAGTACTTGCCGCTGAACGCGCGCTCGGTGGCGGCGTGGCGCGCCACTTCGAACTGCATCGGTTCGAGCTGTGCGCGCCACTGCGCTTCAGATTTCTTTACTTTGTAGTCGCGGTCGTCGCTGTGACTCATGATGAGCAAGATACCTCGATGGATTGCGCCCATTCGGGCGGGAAGCCGGCGTACGCGTCGCTTGTCGTCGCGCCTTGTTCGTCGAACGGCCGGCGCAGCACGTTCAACAGCCGTTCGACCTCCATGAAGTCGCCCGCTTGCGCATTGCGGATCGCGACCTCGGCGAGGTGGTTGCGCAGCACGAACTTGGGGTTCGCGCGGTTCATGCGCACGGCGCGCTCGGCGTCCAGGCTGGCTTCACGCTGCAGGCGTGCGGCGTAGAGCCCGGCCCAGGCGTCGAATGCCGCGCGGTCGATGAACAGATCGCGCACCGCCTCGTTGGCCGCGCCCGGCTCGGTGTCGAACGCGGCCAGGCGGCGAAACGTGATCGTGAAGTCGCAGCGGTCGGCCGCCATGCAGCGCAGCAGGTCGTCGATGAGCTCGCGGTCGCCATCCTGGCGGGTGCGCAGCCCCAACTTGGCCGACCAGCGCGCGAGCAGCGCGTCGGCGAACGCGGCCTTGTAAGGCTCGAGCGCGGCCAGCGCCTGGTCGGGATCAGGGATCAGCGGCAGCAGCGCCTGCGCCAGCGCGTGCAGGTTCCAGAATGCAACGTTGGGCTGGCGCGCCCAGGCATAGCGGCCCTGATGGTCGGAGTGGTTGCAGATGTGGCCGGGGTCGAACTGGTCCAGAAAGCCGAACGGGCCGTAGTCGATCGTCAGGCCCAGGATCGACATGTTGTCGGTGTTCATCACGCCGTGGCAAAAGCCCACCGCCTGCCAGTCGGCCATCAGCGCGGCGGTGCGCAGTGTCACCTGCGCGAGCAAGGCGGCATACGGCTCAGGCGCATCGCGGCAGTCCGGGTAATGGTGCGCGATGACGAAGTCGGTCAGCGCACGCAGTTCGGCCGGCTGGTCGTGGTGCGCGAAATGCTCGAAGTGCCCGAAGCGGATGAAGCTCGGCGCCACGCGCGTCACGACCGCGGCGGTCTCGATCGTTTCGCGGCGCACCGGCAGCGCGGAGCCGGTCACGCACAGCGCGCGCGTGGTCGGGATGCCTAGGCCGGCCATCGCCTCGGAACACAGGAACTCGCGGATCGACGAGCGCAGCACCGCGCGGCCGTCGCCCATGCGCGAGTAGGGTGTGCGGCCCGCGCCCTTGAGCTGCAGTTCCATCGCGCCGGCGGGGGTGTCGATCTCGCCGAGCCAGAGCGCACGGCCGTCGCCGAGTTGCCCGGCCCAGACCCCGAACTGGTGCCCGCTGTACACGCTGGCCAGCGTGTGCATGCCGGGCCAGACCTGGTTGCCGCTGAACACCTGCAGGGCCTGCCAGTCGGGCCGCTGCGCCCAGTCGGGCGGCAGGCCGAGCAGCGCGGCGCAGTCGGCGCTGGTGGCCACCCAGTGCGGGTCGGGCAAGGGCTCGGGCGGCAGCGCGGTGTAGAACGATTCGCCCAGACCTTGAAAGCGATTCGGCCAGCCGCGTGCCAGCGGCGGCGCAACCGCTTCGTTCGCGAGTTCGATGACGTTCATGGGTGCCAGTCTAGCCAGTGCCGCCGCGCTCCATGGCGGCAGGGGCAAGCGCGGCAAGTCGCACTCGATACCATCGCGATCGCGGTGCACCGAGGTGTCTCGGCGGTGACAGACCTTCGGGGTAGTCCCTGTAACCCCCATCGCAGCACTTCCGTTACCTTTGCCGGCGATCACTTTTCCTTGGAGTTCACTCATGAAGTTTGCAAGCAGCAGGTTCACCCGGCGCGTGTTCGGCCTCAGTGTCGGCGCAGCGCTGGTGTTGTCGGCGGGCGCCGTGATGGCGCAGGCCAAGGCCGGTGCCAAGCCGCTGGCGGGTCAGGTGGTCAAGATCGCCTGGATCGATCCGCTTTCGGGCCTGATGGCGCCGGTGGGCGTGAACCAGCTCAAGAGCGTGCAGTTCATGGCCGAGAAGTTCAGCCAGTCGAATCCGGCCGGCGTGAAGTTCGAGGTCACGGGCATTGACAACAAGTTGAGCCCGACCGAAAGCCTGAATGCGTTGAAGTCGGCTGCCGACCAGGGCATCCGCTACATCGTCCAGGGCAACGGCTCGTCGGTGGCGCTGGCGCTCAGCGATGCCGTCACCAAGTACAACGAGCGCAACCCCGGCAAGGAAATCGTCTACCTCAACAGTGCGGCGGTCGACCCCGACCTGACCAACAGCAAGTGCAGCTTCTGGCACTTCCGCTTCGACGCCGACACGACGATGAAGATGGAAGCGATGACGACCTTCATCAAGGACCAGAAGGACGTCCACAAGGTCTTCATCCTCGGCCAGAACTACTCGCACGGCCAGCAGGTCTCCAAGTACGCCAAGGAGTACCTCAAGCGCAAGCGTCCCGACATCGAGATCGTCGGCGACGAGCTGCACCCGATTGCGCAGGTGCGCGACTTCTCGCCGTACATCGCGAAGATCAAGGCCTCGGGCGCCGACACCGTGATCACCGGCAACTGGGGCTCCGACCTCAGCCTGCTCGTCAAGGCAGCGGGCGAGGGCGGCTACAACGGCAAGTTCTTCACCTACTACACCGGCGTGACCGGCACGCCCACCGCGCTCGGCGCGCACGGCGCCGGACGCGTCTACCAGATCGCCTACGCCCACTACAACATGGGCGGCAAGATGGACGAGTGGATGAAGGAGTTCAAGGCCAAGTACAACGACGACTTCTACACCGGCTCGTTCGTGCGCATCTTCGAGTTCCTCGGTGACGCGATGGCCAAGGCCAAGACCACCGACCCGGTCAAGGTGGCTTTTGCGATGGAAGGCATGAGCGAGAAGAGCGCCTTCGGTGGCGAGGTCGAGATGCGCAAGTCCGACCACCAACTGCAGCAGACGCTCTACATGACCGAGTGGGAGAAGGCCGGCGGCAAGTACCCGTACAGCCCTGAAAATACCGGCATGACGCTGGTGCCGGTGGCGGAATATCCGGCCTATGTGTCGAGCACGCCCACCAGCTGCCAGATGAAGCGCCCGTAAGCGCCGCACCTCGCCTGACGAGGGCCCGCCGGGGATGACCCGTCGGGCCTTTTCTTCTGCCCACGACCCGCGTATCCGATACTCGCCCGATGGAGTTCTTCACGATTTCGATGCTCAACGGACTGAGCTACGGCCTGCTGCTGTTCATGCTCAGTTCCGGCCTGACGCTCATCCTGAGCATGATGGGCGTACTGAACTTCGCCCATGCGAGCTTCTACATGCTGGGCGCGTACATCGCCTATTCGATCGCCAGCCTGATCGGCTTCTGGCCGGCGCTGGTGTTCGCGCCGCTGCTGGTGGCGGTGCTGGGTGCGCTGTTCGAGCGGAATTTCCTGCGTCGGGTGCACCGCTACGGCCACGTGCCCGAGTTGCTGATCACGTTCGGGCTGTCGTACGTGATCCTGGAACTGGTGCAACTGATCTGGGGCCGCACGACGGTCGAGTTCCCACCGCCCGAGCTGCTTCGCGGGCCGGCGTTCACGCTCGTCAATTCGTCGATCGACGGCCTGCACCTGCTGTGGGGCGCGGCGCCCAAGGCGATGTGCAGCGCCACCGACGCGGCGGTGCGTATCGTCTGCTCGCCGTTCCCGGCAACGCGCGGCTTCATGATGCTGATTGCGCTGGTGATGCTCGCCGCGCTGTGGCTGATGCTGACCCGCACGCGCATCGGCCTGGTGATCCAGGGCGCGCTGACGCACCCCGAGATGGTCGAGTCGCTCGGCCACAACGTGCCGCGCGTCTTCATGCTCGTGTTCGGCGCCGGCGCGGGCCTGGCCGGGCTGGCGGGCGTGATCGGCGGCAGCACCTTCGTCACCGAGCCGGCAATGGCCGGCAGCGTCGGCTCGGTCATCTTCGTGGTGGTGGTGGTCGGCGGCATGGGCTCGCTGGCCGGCGCGTTCGTGGCGTCGCTGCTGATCGGCGTGCTGCAGACCTTCGCGATCGCGGTCGACTACTCCGTGCTCGACCTGCTGCACAGCGTGGGTGTGCAGGTCGGCGACGCGGCGGCGAGCCATTCGCTGCTCAAGCTCACGCTGTCGCAGGTCGCGCCGATCCTGCCTTACCTGTTCCTGGTGCTGATGCTGATCTTCCGGCCCAAGGGCCTGCTCGGAAAGCGGGAGGGCTGAGCGATGAACACGCGCACGGTTCTCGTTTCATCGTCCCCTGTTTCACCATCGCGTAACCGCGGGCGCGTCCTGGTGTGGGGCGGCTACGCCTTGCTGCTGGCCGCGGCGCCGCTCGTGTTCACGAGCAGCCTGTCGGTGTCGATGCTGTCGCAGATCGGCATCGCGATCGTCGCCTGCCTGTCGTACAACATGCTGCTCGGCCAGGGCGGCATGCTCAGCTTCGGCCACGCCGTCTACACCGGCCTGGCGTCGTACGTGGCGATCCACGCGATCAACGCCATCGGCGCCGGCTCGCTGCCGATCCCGGTCAGCCTGGTGCCGCTGGTCGGCGGCCTCACCGGCATGGGCTTCGCGGTGCTGCTGGGCTACGTCACCACCAAGAAGTCGGGCACCACGTTCGCGATGATCACGCTCGGCCTGGGCGAACTGGTGTTCGCGATGTCGTTGATGATCCCGGAGTTCTTCGGCGGTGAAGGCGGGGTGACCACCAACCGCGTGGTCGGCAGCCCGGTGCTGGGCATCAGCTTCGGCCCGCAGATCCAGGTGTACTACCTGCTCGCGGCCTACACGCTGGTGTGCACCGCCGCCATGTACGCGTTCACGCGAACGCCGCTGGGGCGCATGCTTAATGCCGTGCGCGACAACCCCGAGCGGGTCGAATTCATCGGCTACAGCACGCAGCGGGTGCGCTACTTCTCGTTCATCATCGCCGGCTTCTTCGCCGGTGTGGCCGGTGGCATGTACGCGCTCAATTTCGAGATCGCCACCGCCGAGGTGGTCGGCGCGTCGCGCTCCGGCGCCTACTTGTTGTTCACGTTTCTGGGCGGCGCCACCTTCTTTTTCGGGCCGATCATCGGCGCGGTGCTGATGGTGGTGGCCACGGTGCTGCTGTCCGAGATGACCAAGGCCTGGCTGCTCTACCTCGGGCTGGTCTTCATGCTGATGGTGATGGTGGCACCCGGCGGCATCGCCAGCCTGATCATGATGAACGTGCGCGTCGCGATGTTCGGCAAGCTGCGCCGCCTGCTCGGCGGCTACCTGGTGCTGGCGTTGACCGGGCTGGTCGCGTTCATCGGCGTGGCGGCGATGATCGAGATGGTCTACCACCTGCAGCTCAATACCGCGCTCGGCCCGACGCTGCATTTCATGCGCGTCCGGCTGAACGTTCAGAGTGCGGGCAGCTGGCTCGGCGCGCTGGCCATCGCGCTCGTCGGCTTCGCGATGTTCGAGACCGCGCGCCGCCGCTTCGCGCGGCGCTGGGGTCAAACCCAGGGCGAGATCGAAGCCGAAATCCGGCGCCGGGAGGCAGCGGTATGAGCGCGCCCTACGCCATCGAGCTGAAGAGCCTGCGCAAGTCCTTCGGCAAGACCGAGATCATCCGCGGCACCGATCTGGCAGTGGCGACCGGCGAACGGGTCGCGATCATCGGGCCGAACGGCGCCGGCAAGTCGACGCTGTTCAATCTGATCAGCGGGCGTTTCGGCGCCAGCAGCGGCGAGATTCTCCTGAACGGTGCGCGCATCGACGGGCTCAAGCCCTACGAGATCAGCCGCCTCGGGCTGGCGCGCAGCTTCCAGATCACCAACATCTTCAACCGCCTGTCGGTGTTCGAGAACCTGCGCTGCGGCGTGCTCTGGTCGCTGGGCTACAAGTACGCGTTCTGGAAGTTCCTGTCGCGCCTGACCGACGCCAACGAGCGCGCCGAACAGTTGCTGCAGATGATCAAGCTCGAGCGCAAGCGCGACACGCTGGCAATGAACCTGACCTATGCCGAGCAGCGCGCGCTGGAGATCGGCATCACGATCGCCGGCGGCGCGAGCGTGGTGCTGCTCGACGAGCCCACCGCCGGCATGAGCCGCAGCGAGACCAGCCGCTTCATCGAGCTGATCCGCGAGGTCACGGTGGGCAAGACGCTGCTGACGGTCGAGCACGACATGGGCGTGGTCTTCGGCCTGGCCGACAAGATCGCGGTGCTGGTCTACGGCGAGGTGATCGCGTTCGACGTGCCCGACGTCGTGCGCGCCAACCCGCGCGTCCAGGAGGCCTACCTCGGCTCGGTGCTGGCCGATGCGCAGGCGGCGCATTGAGTCCCGATGGAACGAACATGCTGAAACTGCAAGGCCTGCACGCCTACTACGGCAAGAGCCACATCCTTCACGGCGTGGACATGCAGGTCGGCGAGGGCGAGATCGTCAGCCTGCTCGGGCGCAACGGCTCGGGGCGCTCGACCACCGTCAAGACCATCATGGGGCTGGTCACCGGCGAAGGCTCGGTGCAGTTCCGGGGCCAGGAGATCCTCGGCCACCACGCGTTCGACATCGCCCACCGCGGCATCGGATACGTGCCCGAGAACCGCGACATCTTTCCGCGGCTCACGGTGCACCAGAACCTGCAGCTCGGCGAGAAGAGCGGGCGCAAGAAGCCGCGCTGGTCGTTTGCCGACATGTACGCGATGTTCCCGCGCCTGAAGGAGCGCGAGCACACCGAGGCCGGCGTGCTGTCGGGCGGCGAGCAACAGATGCTCACGCTGTGCCGCACGCTGATGGGCGACCCCGACCTGATCATGATCGACGAGCCCACCGAGGGCCTGGCGCCGAAGATCGTCGAACTGGTAGCGCAGTACCTGAAGACGCTGAAGGACCGCGGCGTGTCGGTGCTGCTGGTCGAGCAGAAGCTGACGATCGCGCTCGAAATCTCCGAGCGCTGCTATGTGATGGGCCACGGCAGCATCGTTTTCGAAGGAACCCCGGCAGCCCTGCGCAGCGACGCCTATATTCGCAAGGAGTGGCTCGAGGTTTAGAACGCGAAGCGAAGGGCGAGGGGCCCCATTCGTGGGGATCGACCAGAGTAGCGTTCGGCGAAGGAGCGGGCTCGATGCCCGCGACTGAGGGCCACCGCCGCCAGCACTGTCACTGCTGAGACAGCGCCTTCTTTTCTCACCGGCCTAAAATCGAACGACCGTTCTTTTCTCGAATCCGCCGACCATTTCAGGGGACCACGCATGAGCGCCACCTACGAACTTCGCGGCAATGTCGCGGTGATCACGATGAACAACCCGCCGGTCAACGGCCTGGGCCACGAAACGCGCCTGGGGCTGACGAACGGCGTCGAGCGTGCGCAGGCCGATGCCGCGGTCAAGGCGATCGTGATCACCGGCGCCGGCAAGGCGTTTTCGGGCGGGGCCGACATCCGCGAGTTCGGCACGCCCAAGGCGCTGGCCGAGCCGAACCTGCTCAGCGTGATCCTCGCGCTCGAAGCCAGCAGCAAGCCGGTGGTTGCGGCGATCCACAGCGTGTGCATGGGCGGTGGCCTCGAGCTGGCGCTCGGCTGCCACTACCGCGTGGCTTCGCCGGGCACGCAGGTCGCGCTGCCCGAAGTCAAGATCGGCCTGATCCCCGGCGCCGGCGGCACGCAGCGGCTGCCGCGCGTGCTCGGCGTCGAGACCGCGTTGAACATGATCGTCAGCGGCGAGGCCGTGAAGAGCGAGGTGCTCGCGCAACTGCCGGGGCAACGGCTGTTCCACAAGATCATCGAGGGCGACCTGATGGTCGGTGCGCTCGCCTATGCCGCCGAGGTGGCGGACGTGCGTCCGCTGCCGCTGGTGCGCGACCTGAAAGTCTCGCACCCCAGCGCCGACGCCTACTTCCAGTTCGCCCGCAACATGGTGGGCGGCATGTCGAAGAACTTCCCCGCGCCGCTCAAGTGCGTCGACGCGGTGGCGGCGAGCACGCGGCTGAAGTTCGACGACGGCATGAAGCTCGAGCGCGAGCTGTTCACGGCCCTGATGTTCACGCCCGAAAGCCGCGCGCTGCGCCACGCCTTCATGGCCGAACGCGCCACCACCAAGATCCCCGACGTGCCGGCGGACACGCCCGTGCGCGCCGTCAACAAGCTGGCGGTGATCGGTGCCGGCACGATGGGTGGTGGCATCGCGATGAACTTCCTGAACGCCGGTGTGCCGGTCGTCATCCTCGAGATGAAGCAGGAGGCGCTCGACAAGGGCCTGGCCATCATCCGCAAGAACTACGAGGCGCAGGTCAAGAAGGGCAAGCTCAAGCAGGACAAGCTCGACGCGCGCATGGCGCTGCTGAGCACCACGCTGGACTACGCCGACCTGAAAGACGCCGACATGGTGATCGAGGCGGTGTTCGAAGACATGGCCGTGAAGGAGAAGGTCTTCCAGGCGCTCGACGCGGTGATGAAGCCGGGCGCGATCCTGGCCAGCAACACCAGCACGCTGGACGTCAACAAGATCGCCGCGTTCACCAAGCGCCCGCAGGACGTGATCGGCACGCACTTCTTCAGCCCGGCCAACGTGATGAAGCTGCTCGAGGTGGTGCGCGGCGAAAAGACCGCCAAGGACGTGCTCGCCACCGTGATGCAACTGGGCAAGAAGATCAAGAAGACCTGCGTGGTCTCGGGTGTGTGCGACGGCTTCATCGGCAACCGCATGATCGAGCAGTACTCGCGCCAGGCCGGCTTCCTGCTCGAAGAAGGCTGCACGCCGGCGCAGGTCGACAAGGCGATGGAGAAGTTCGGCATGGCGATGGGGCCGTTCCGCATGGGCGACCTGGCCGGCAACGACGTGGGCTGGTACATCCGCAAGCGCCGCTACCTCGAAAAACCGAACCTGCGCTACAGCAAGACCGCCGATCTGCTGTGCGAGCTGGGCCGCTTCGGCCAGAAGACCGGCGCCGGCTGGTACGACTACGCGCCCGGCAAGCGCGACGCGATCCCGAGCAAGGTCGTCACCGACATGATCGAGGCACACCGCAAGACGCTGGGCATCACGCCGCGCAAGATCAGCGACGACGAGATCGTGCACCGGCTGGTCTACGCGCTCGTCAACGAGGGCGCCAAGATCGTCGACGAAGGCATCGCGCTGCGCGCCTCCGACATCGACATGGTCTACCTCACCGGCTACGGCTTCCCGCTGCACCGTGGCGGGCCGATGTGCTACGCCGACACCGTCGGCCTGTTCAACGTGGTCGCGACGATGAAGCGCTTTGCCGCCAACCCGCTCGACGACCGCGAGTTCTGGCAGCCGGCGCCGTTGCTGGCGCGGCTCGCGGCCGAAGGCCGCACCTTCAGCTGAATGTTCGGCTGACTGGACCCCACCGTGCGCAAGCTGTTCGCCCTGCTGGGCCTTGCCATCGTGGGGCTGGCGATCGCGGTTGGTGCGAAGACGCTGCTGATGCCGTCGCGCCAGCTCACGGTGGCGTCCGTCACGCCGGCCGCGGTCGATGCGGCGGCGGTGGCAGCGCGCCTGGGTGCTGCGGTGCGCTTCAAGACCATCGCGTCGCGCGATGATGCGGGAGCCAACGGCGCGGAGTTCGAAGGGCTGCATGCGTTGCTGCAATCGAGCTTTCCGAACGCCAACGCCGTGCTCGAGCGCCAGGCGATTGGCCAGTACGGCCTGCTCTACACCTGGCCCGGAACCGACCCCAAGGCACCCGCCATCGGCCTGATGGCGCACCAGGACGTCGTGCCGATCGCGCCCGGCACCGAAGGCGACTGGCAACAGCCGCCGTTCTCCGGTGCACTGCGGGACGGCTACGTCTGGGGCCGCGGTTCGTGGGACGACAAGGGCAACCTGATGTCGATCATGGAGGCGGTCGACGCGCTCGCCGCTTCAGGCTTCAAGCCGCGCCAGACCCTGTACCTGATCTTCGGTCAGGACGAGGAGATCGGTGGCGCCCGCGGCGCGGCGCAGGTTGCCCGGCTGTTCAAGGAACGCGGCGTGCACCTGCAGTTCGTGCTCGACGAAGGTCTGCTGATCACCGACGGCGTGCTCGCCGGCCTGGACCGGCCCGCCGCGCTCGTCGGCGTGGCGGAAAAGGGCACCCTGTCATTGCAGCTCACCGCAAGCGCCACCCCAGGGCATTCGTCGATGCCGCCGCCGCAGCCCGGGCAGTCGGCGATCGGCATGATGAGCGTGGCGCTCGCCCGGCTCGAAGACCGGCAGATGCCGCTGCAGGTGCGTGGCGTGGCGCGACAGCTTTTCGAGACCCTGGCGCCCGAGATGCACGGGCTGAACCGCGTCATGCTGTCGAACTTGTGGCTGTTCAAGCCGCTGGTCGAGCAGCAGCTGAAGAAGGGCGCCGCCACCAACGCGATGCTGCGCACGACCACGGCGCTCACCGTGTTCAATGCCGGCAATGTCGAGAACGTGCTGCCGGGCCGGGCCCAGGCGACCGTCAACTTCCGCTTGCTGCCGGGCGACACCAGCGACGCGGTCGTCGCGCACGTGAACGAGGTCGTCGCGAACCCGGCGGTCAAGATCGAGAAGATGCCGGTGCTGTCCGAGGCGTCGAAGGTCGCACCCACCGACGCCACCGGATACCGGTTGATCAACACAACCCTGCGCCAGTTGCACCCCGACGTGGTCGTGGCGCCAGGCCTGATGATCGGCGGCACCGACTCGCGTCACTTCGAAGACGTCGCCGACACCATCTACAAGTTCTCGCCGGTGCGCGCCAGGCCTGAAGACCTGAAGCGTTTTCACGGTACCAACGAGCGCATATCGACCGCCAACTACGTCGAGATGATCCAGTTCTACCAACAGCTGCTGCGCAACGCCGCAGCCGCCCGCGATTGATCCACAGGAGAGAGTTATGACCAGCGCCGTGATCGTTTCCACCGCCCGCACCCCCCTGGCCAAGAGCTGGAAGGGCGCGTTCAACATGACCCACGGCGCCACGCTCGGCGGCTTCGCCGTCAAGGCGGCGGTCGAACGCGCCGGCATCGACGCCGCCGAAGTCGACGATGTGATGATGGGCTGCGCCACCCCCGAGGGCGCCACCGGCGGCAACATCGCGCGCCAGATCGCGCTGCGCGCCGGGTTGCCGATCACGACCAGCGGCGTGACCGTGAACCGCTTCTGCTCGAGCGGGCTGCAGACCATCGCGATGGCGTCGCAGCGCATCATCGCCGGCGAGTCCGACGTGATCGTCGCCGGCGGCGTCGAGAGCATCTCGTGCGTGCAGAACGAAGCCAACCGCCACATGGCCGCCGACCCGTGGCTGGTCGAGCACAAGCCCGAGATCTACTGGAACATGCTGCAAACG
Organism: Burkholderiales bacterium; assembly: GCA_028868895.1. Lineage (GTDB taxonomy): Bacteria > Pseudomonadota > Gammaproteobacteria > Burkholderiales > Burkholderiaceae_C > LMDS01. Next base: position 3,091 of record JAGWTP010000062.1, on the reverse strand, counting down.
GCCGAACAGGTCGCCAAGCGCTACGACATCGGCCGCGAGCGCATGGACCGCTACGGCGCGCAAAGCCAGCAGCGCGCCGCCGCTGCGCAAGCGGCCGGCAAGTTCAACGACGAGATGGTGAGCTGCACCGTGCTGGCCGGCGTGGCCGACCCGGTGCTCGGCCTGCGCACCAAAGAGGTGACGATCAGCGCCGACGAAGGCATCCGCGCCGGCACCACCTACGAGGGCATCAAGGACCTGCGCTCGGCGCTGCCCGGTGGGCTGATCTCGGCCGGCAACGCCAGCCAGTTCAGCGACGGCGCCGGCGCCTGCGTGGTCATGAGCGAGGCGCTGGCATCCCAACGCAACCTCAAGCCGCTCGGTCGCTTCCTCGGCTTTGCCGTCGCCGGTTGCGAGCCCGACGAAATGGGCATCGGCCCGGTGTTCGCGGTGCCCAAGGTGCTCAAGCGCCTCGGCCTGACGGTGGCCGACATCGACCTCTGGGAACTGAACGAAGCCTTCGCGGTGCAGGTGCTGTACTGCGCCGACAAGCTCGGCATCCCGATGGACCGGCTCAACGTCAACGGCGGCGCGATCGCGGTCGGCCACCCGTACGGCGTGAGCGGCCAGCGCCTGACCGGCCACGCGCTGATCGAAGGCAAGCGCCGTGGCGCGAAGAAGGTCGTCGTCACGATGTGCATCGGCGGCGGCATGGGCGCGGCCGGTGTGTTCGAGGTGCTGTGACGGGCCGTCGCCGCCATGATGCAGGCCCGGTGCCAGACGCGCGGCTGGGCGGCATTGCCCGCCGGCATCATCGCGATCGCCTGGGTGTCTGACGCGGCGGCGCAGGCCCAGGTGCCGACCCACTGGCTGACCCCGGTGTGGGGTGCGCCCGCGCATTGCGCAGCAACCCTCGAGGCACTGGACCGCCACCTGGCCGAGCCCGGTGTCGATGACCTGATCGGCGTGGCGCAGCAGTTCGAGGCCGGTGTGTGCCTCGAGCGCGACGAAACCCGCGCCTCGCAGTTCTACGCCCAGGCCGCGCGGCGCGGCAGTGCGCAGGCGGCGCGCGCGCTGGCTGCCCGGTTCGGCGCCGGGCGCGGCGTGCCGCAGAGCTACGCCAACGCCGGCGCCTGGCTGGCGGGCAAGGGCGACACCGACGAGCGCATCGAGCCCTGGGACTACTCGGTGGGCCTGGCCTTCACGTTCATCGCCACCGTGCTCGATCGACTGCAATGGCCGCAGTCAGGCTGGCCGCCCGATCTCGAACTGAACCTCGCGCTCGACGCCGATGCCCAGCAGGCGGGCAAGCTCTGGTGGCGATACACCGGTGCCGCCAACGCACAAGCCGAGGCGCTGCGCCGCCCGCTCGGTGACGCCATCGACGCCGCTGCCACGGTCGCCGCGGCGCGGATGGTGCCGGGCAATCCCGAGTACGTGGTGCCGGTGCGGGTCACGCTACCGCTTTCGGTGCGTCGCACCAGCGACGGCGGGTTCGCGGTCTCCGAGCACGACCTGATCCTGCACTGAACGACCAACCACCCGATGCACGACGCCGCCGAGCCGCCGATCGCCGCGATGACCCCCGCCTGTTTCCGGCGGGCTGAAAAGTACGCAACGACACCATGAGCTACCGAACCACCGTCGATTTCCTGCTCTACGACTGGCTGAACGTGGAGTCGCTGCAGCAGCGGTCGCGTTTCAAAGACCACTCGCGCGAGACCTTCGCGTCGGTGATGGACACCTGCGAGAAGATCGCCCGCGAGAAGTACGCGCCGTTCAACCGCCTGGCCGACACCGAAGAACCCTGGTTCGACGGTGAAAAGGTGCACCTGCCCGAAGCGAGCCATGCGGCGGCGAAGGCCTATGCCGAGTCCGGCATGCTCGCCGCCGCGCAAGACTACGACGTCGGTGGCATGCAGCTGCCGTGCGTCGTCGAGATGGCGGCCAACAGCTTCTTCTCGAAGGCCGGCATCGGCATCGGTGGCGGCGGCATGCTCACCAGCGGCAACGCCAACCTGCTGATGGTGCACGGCACGCCGGCACAGCAGGAGGTGTTCGCCAGGCAGGAATTCGCCGGGCGCTTTTCCGGCACGATGTGCCTGAGCGAACCGCAGGCCGGCTCCAGCCTGTCGGATGTGGTGACGCGCGCCACGCCCGATGGCGACGATTTCGAGCGCGACCCGCTGGGGCCGCGCTACCGGCTGCGCGGCAACAAGATGTGGATCTCCAACGGCGAGCACGAGCTGTCGCAGAACATCATCCACCTCGTGCTTGCGAAGATCCCCGGGCCCGACGGCAAGCTCATCGCCGGCACCAAGGGCATCTCGCTGTTCATCGTGCCGAAGAAGCTGGTCGGCCCGGACGGTGCGCTCACCGGCGAGCGCAACGACGTGGCGCTGGCCGGCCTGAACCACAAGCTCGGCTACCGCGGCATCCCGAACACGTTGCTGAATTTCGGCGAAGGCAAGTACCCGGTGCGCGCCGATGTGGCCGGTGGTGGCCTGGACGGCGCCGGTGCCGGCGCCGTGGGCTACCTCGTCGGCAAGCCGCACGAAGGCCTGCGCTGCATGTTCCACATGATGAACGAGGCGCGCATCGCCGTCGGCCTGGGTGCCGCGATGCTCGGCTACGCGGGCTACGAGGCCTCGCTCGACTACGCGAAGAACCGCCCGCAGGGCCGCCCGATTCGCAAGGCGACACCGGGCGATGCCGGTGGCAAGGACGTCGCGAAGCCGCAGGTGCCGATCATCCAGCACGCCGACGTCAAGCGCATGCTGCTGGCGCAGAAGAGCTACTGCGAAGGCGCGCTGGCGCTGGAGCTGTACTGCGCGCGCCTGGTCGACGAGCTGGCCACCGGAACGCCGCAAGCCTCGGCCGACGCCGGCCTGCTGCTCGAAGTCCTCACGCCGATCGCGAAGAGCTGGCCGAGCGAGTGGTGCCTGGAGGCCAACAGCCTGGCGATCCAGGTGCTCGGCGGCTACGGCTACACGCGCGACTTCCCGGTCGAGCAGTACTGGCGCGACAACCGCCTGAACATGATCCACGAGGGCACCCACGGCATCCAGGCCATGGACCTGCTGGGCCGCAAGGTGCTGATGGAAAACGGCCG